>NMUJ01000008.1 GCA_002256535.1 Caldifarciminota bacterium 4484_18 | reverse complement strand
AGCAGGTGCCCAATCGTGGTTACCCATCACTACGTAGTATGGGACTCTTAAGTTATCTATGTATGTCTTGAAGAGGTCCAGGTTATAAGGCTCACCATCGAGTAGTAGATCCCCAACAACTAACACGAAGTCGAGATCCGGTATGGTGTTCAGTTCTTCTACTGTCTTTCTGACGATCTCACAACTGGCTGCCCCCATCTTCATCTCATTCACCCCGTAGAGGTCCATATGCGTATCGGCTATCACTGCGAACTTTATTTTGTTGAAACCAAATGCCGTACTCCATGCGATAACCAACACTATCAAACTTATAATAAATACTCCTGATCCTTTAAACTTTCTCATCCTACCTCCCATCCGTTTTTATCCACTACACCTTTTTCACCAAAAATAGAAAGGAGACTTCCCTTCTATTCATACTATACTCCTCAATACTGTAAAACAACAACTCTCCTTTTCCTCTTTTCAAGGAGCCCCATATAAATATTTAAAAGAGTTGAGAGGGGTACGCCCCCTCTCAACTACATTGGCTGCAAGGACCTCCTCCTATATTGCATCTACTTAAACATCACCTGGGTACGCATCTCAAACACGTTATCCTCTGATGCAAAATAAGCGCCATCTGGATCACTGATCATCCTGTAGTTGATCATCACTTTGAGATTCTCACCGATGTAGAAATTAACGCCAGGCGTTATCACGGTGGCTGCACTAATGTTATCCACATCAGGTGCATAGGAGGAATAGTTGATGATATCTATACCAAAGATCTATCCCGTACAATGTGCGTTCATCTATTGAATCTGCAGCACGTACGTCGTAGGCATTAACTAATTGGAGCCACCCTCCTATTTGTAGGCTTTTGATCGGAACGATATTTACCCTTCCACAGATATCTATCTTTTTATCTGGATTAACCCCAGGTGATGAACCTTTGCCATTAAGTGCTGCCACTATATAGGTTAATTTTGCTTCTTCTCCTAGCTTGAAGGTACCCGCGCCTTGTATACCATAGTCGAAGAGATCACCTACTTCCCATATCTTACGTGTGATGGGGTTGATCCATACATTGAGCTGGTTAGGTGGCCAAGTCCAATAGACCTCTAAGTTGGACGGGGCACAGAACTTACCAACCCTAAGAGTGAAATATGGGGCTAAATATTTGATATCCGCATATGCAAACTTTAGATGGAAAGCAGACCTCTCTTTCTCAAATGCAGGTTCGAACCTATAATAGAGTTTACCATCGGCTAAACTACCACAAAAACGTATTCTCATCCTCCTTATGCTAAAGGTGAGCCTATTTTGCGTGTATCGGATTTCTTGCTGGATGTACGATAGAGCTGCATCCTCGAAAACTTTCGCGGCTAATGAAGAGACTAACGCCGTACTTACTACCGCTATAAAAATGAGATTAAATTTACGCATTATTACCTCCTTTTCTGTTTGTGAGAGATCTCTGTAAAGGTAAAATAGAGCTTCTGAAATTTTGTCAAGCTTTGTTGACGATAGGCTACAGATGTTATTTTATGTGGGAAATGCGAATCCACGATAAAATAGATATCTACTCACTGTTGGATAGAAAATTTAACTGCCCCTTCTGTGAAAAAGAGCATTATATTCCCATTAAACTGATTTTTATCGGCAAGGATGCAATTTCACGTATACCTTACCTTATTTCAACATTGGTAAGGGGGAAACGCATCTTGATATTGAGTGATGAGATAACCTATCGAGTAGCTGGCAACAAATGTGAGGAAGTATTACGAGAAGATTACCAAGTAACACCCTTAATACTTTACCCCAAGGGTACTAAAAGGGTCTACGCGGATGAAAAGTATTTACCCGAAATTTTGGCCAAGGCAAAAAATAAAGATGCCATTTTAACAGTTGGTGCAGGTACAATTACAGATTTAGGCAAATATGTAGCAGATAGTTTGAAAATACCGGTAATCTGTTTCCCCACCGCCCCATCTATGAACGCTTATACGTCAGGTGTGGCTGCTCTACTAATGGGTAGGTTAAAGGTAACCTTACCTGTACAACCAACTCGAGCTGTTATCACCGATATTACAATAATATCACAAGCTCCTCTGGATTTGATAAAAGCTGGCTTCGCCGATAGTTTAGCGAAAGCTTTTGCAAACGCGGATTGGAGGATTTCTTCCTTGCTTACTGGGGAAGCTTTCTGTCTCCTACCTTTCAAAATCGCTACTGAAGCGGAAAACAAGTATATCGATAAGGGTGATGAATTGGTTCAGCGAGATGAGAGGGTGATTTCGTCTCTGATGGAAGGCTTAAATCTTGGTGGAATTTCGATGATCATCGCTGGCAAATCGTCACCTGCTTCCGGGGGTGAACATTTAATCTCCCATTTTTTAGATATGTACGCCCATTTTAAAGGTGCAGAAATTTTCGCTTACCATGGTTTACAAGTGGGTATTGGGGTTATAATCAGCTCTCTAATCTACGAAAAGCTGAAGGTTCTCTCTTCTCGGGAGGTAAGGCATCTGCTTTCACATAGGAAAATCGATTATGATAAGGAGATGAAATTCTTCGGCGAACATGTCCCGATAGTATCAAAGGAATTCACCAAGAAACTGCCTGTGATAAAAAGGTTACCCGAGTTACTACCTTCGCTATGGGACCGGATCAAGGAAGAGGCTTTCTCTTTAGTGTACACACATCAACAGATTGTTGAATTTCTGAGTAAAGCAGAATGTCCACTACGTTTTGATGATATAGGAGTGAATGAAGAACTTGCATATCATGCGATCACCAAAGCACGATATATCCGTGGTAGGTTCACCATTTTAGACATTGCAGATGAGATGGGAATATTGGATGAGATCGTGGACAAACTCCACAAAGGGGAGATATGAAGGTAACTTCATTAATGAGTGTCAATATGGGTCATTCCGTTTGCGTACTTGTTATTTTAGATAAAAGGGGGGAGAATGGCAACAATTATAGAGAAATTATGTAAAATCGTAGAAAAATCGGCAGTCATTACAGAGAAGGATGTCATGGAACCCTATCTTCACGATGAAACACCCGGTTTAAAAGGATACGCCGAGGCAGTAGTTTTACCTTCATCTACTGATGAGGTATCCCAGATAATGGAGCTTGCCAACCGTGAGCTAATAGCTATTACACCAAGGGGGGGCGGTACAGGTTTATCAGGGGGTGCTGTCCCACAGGGTGGTATTGTGCTGTCACTTGAGAAGCTGAACCGCATATTGGATATTGATGTGGTGAACTCCGTAGCGGTGGTGGAGCCCGGTGTAATTACGGGTACGTTACGTGAGGAGGCAGAGAAGCTAACCCTTTTCTATCCCCCCGACCCTGCAAGCTTAGATTCATGTACGATTGGGGGTAATATTGCCGAGGATGCAGGTGGTGCACAAACTCTCAAGTATGGTACAACAAAAAATTATGTGTTGGGGTTGGAAGTAGTGTTGCCAACCGGTGAGGTGATATTTACAGGCGGCAAATTAAGGAAGAACGCCACAGGGTACGAATTGATGCACATCTTCATAGGTTCAGAAGGTACATTAGGGGTTGTTACGAAGGCGATACTTAAGCTCATACCCGCACCTAAATATCGAGTGGATTTACTTATACCGTTTACGGAATTTGAAAACCTCAGCCGTACGGTGTTGGATATCTTACATAAACATGGTATACTACCGGCAGCACTTGAGTTCATGGAATCTAAAGCCATAAAGGCTTCCGAACAGCATACTGGAGAGAAGCTACCGTTTCCTGAAGCTAAGGCATTATTACTTGTGGAGCTCGACGGTAATGATAGCGATCTACTTGCCAAACAGTACGAGGTGATAGGTGAGGCAGCATTGAACAACGATGCGATAGACGTACTTGTTGCGGAGGATGAACGTAGACGTGCAGATTTGTGGCGTGCAAGACGTGTAATAAGCGAGGCATTAAAGTCAACAGGCGAGGTAGCACATGAGGATGTGGTTGTCCCTCGTGGTGAGATACCGGGGTTACTTAAATACATTGAACAGCTTGAATCCACACATGGATTACCGATCGCAGTGTATGGGCACATAGGAGATGGTAACCTTCACGTCAATATACTGAAACACGACATACCCGATGATGTGTGGCAACAGAGATTGCCAGCTCTTGTGCATGCACTCTATTCAAAGGTTGTCTCTGTGGGGGGAAAGATTTCCGGCGAACACGGTATAGGGTTAGCTAAACGTCAATATCTAAGTATGAGTGTAAGTCCTGAGGAGATAACCCTTATGCGTAACATGAAGAAGATGCTCGACCCCAACAATATTCTCAACCCAGGTAAGGTTTTGTGATGCTAAGTTAGCGTTTCTTCTTGCGTTTCTTTTTCTTCTTTTTCTTGGTGGGGGTGGTGTCTACCTTCTGTGGTGTGGGCAAAAGTATGTGGCCCTTTCTTTCCTCTCGGGTTGGTGTGGTAGCTTCTATGGGTGCTTCCGCTGCTACTGCACGTTCTTCTTTCTCCTTGTAATACACACGTTTGCGGGTTTCAGGTGATGGGAAACGCCTCTCCCAGGCCACAACTATGGGTGACAGCACGAATAGTGACGAATAGGTACCAGTTATCACACCTATGAGTAACGCAAGTGAGAAATCGTGAATAACTTTACCACCGACTATAAACAAGGCGAGTAACACAAATATTGTAGTTAATGATGTTATAATGGTACGTGATAACGTTTCATTTAGACTGCGGTTAACGATATCTGTGAATGCAGTTTTGGGGTACAGACGTAGGTTTTCGCGTATTCTATCGGATATAACTATCGAATCGTTTATTGAATAACCGATGATTGTAAGTAATGCCGCTATTATAGCGATGGTGAATTCGCGGTTAAGTATATTGAGTATACCAACGGTTATCAACACATCATGTATGAGTGCTATCACTGCAGCCACCCCAAATTTATACGTAAACCGCACAGTTATGTAGAGTAGCATAATGAATAGACCACAGACTACAACCCAAAACGCACGTAACTTCAACCCCCTTGATATAACAGCACCTATTTTTTCAACCCTCTCTATTCTTAATGGGTTGTTGGGGAAATGTTCCTGCAATACTTTCTTAGTGAGTTCAGGGGTTACGTTTTCGGTTAGCCGGGTTCTGATGAAGAAATTATAGTTCGCTGTAACATCACGTTGTATGATAGCATGCCCTAAACCTACCTCACTTAAGGCTGAACGTATCTCCTGTGTGGTTATCAAGCTGTCAAAATGCACTTCAACAAATAAACCACCTGTAAACTCTATCCCGTAGTTAAGTCCGTTACGTACTATCAGCGATGCAACCCCTGTAACTATGAGGGCGAGCGAAATAAAGACCGTGAACCTCGAGAACTGCAGAAAGTCTATACTCGGTACTCTTTTTATAAATTTTACCATCTTACATCAAAAACCTCGGTACTTTATAAAACGAAGTTATCCAATCCAACATAAACCTCGTAAACACTATAGCGGTGAAGAAGTTTGCCAATATTCCGATACTTAAAGTAACACCAAACCCTTTAATAGGTCCAGTACCAAAGAAGTATAGGATAACTGCCATCAATAAGGTGGTGAGATTAGCATCCAATATCGTTCTGAATGCGTTACCAAATCCCGCACTTATAGCGGTTTTTAATGTTTTACCTGCGGCCAACTCCTCACGAATGCGTTCGAATATGAGTACGTTTGCATCAACACTTGTACCTACAACAAGTACAAGCCCTGCAATCCCTGGCAATGTCAATGTAGCATTGAATAGCGATAACACTGCAAGTATAAGGATGATATTTATAATTACCGCAATATCTGCTATTATGCCTGACAGGTGATAATAGAGTATCATAAAAATAAATACTACTATCGCGCCAATATATATTGCACGTATGCCTGCACGTACGGAATCGCTACCCAATGTTGGACCTACTGTTCGCTCTTCTACGATTTCGAGTGGCGCCGGTAATGCACCTGCTCGTATGACCAGCGCGAGGTCACGTGCATCTTCTATTCTAGCGCGCCCCATTGTGATTTGACTTCTACCCCCGACAATACGTTCACGTACTACAGGGGCTGATTGTACTACATTATCCAGAATGATGGCAATCCTACGTCCTACGTTTGCACCTGTTATATCAGCCCATCTCCTACGTGCCCATGGCTTCATGTCAAGGTCGACACGTGGTTCGAGCGGGTTCTCAGCCGTCCCAATGCCGGGACGTGCATCTGAGATGGCATCACCTGTAAGTAAAACTTCCGTATCAACAAACAGCACCTCCACCACCTTATGGCCCATACGTTCTGAAGGTTTGGAATATAGGAACTCTTTATCTTCAGACAATATACTGCGCACTTCTGGTAGACGAAGGTATTTATTAAAGAGGCTCGTATCTTCCACCTTTATGAATAGACGTTCGGGTGCACCCCTTTCAAATAGTGATAACACGGGGTTGGGTAACAACGCATAAGTGTCTGCGGTGGTGCTGAGTTCATATGCATGTACTATGCTATCGATTCTTTCGATAAGCTCCCACGTCTTTTTACTCTCTTCCACCAGCCTAAACTGTAATTGTGCTGTCTTCTGGATTATTTCTTTAGCACGCTCCGGATCCCGTACACCTGGCAACTGTATAACTATATACTCATCGCGTAATGGCATAATCTGGGGTTCGCTAACACCAAACTGGTTTATCCTGTTCTCTATTATACGTAATGCTCTGTCACGTGCACCTTTACGCTCATCAGGGGTGAGCTCCTCCGCTTTCACACGTAATATGAGATGCATACCACCCTGAAGATCGAGCCCCAGATTGAGCGCCTTCCGACGTAATTTCTTGAACTCTTCTACGGGTAATGTAGCACGTGCCTCAGGTGTGAGCTTGTAATACTTTATAGTGTAGGAAAACTGCCATAAAGCCAGTCCCACCACCAGCAAGATAAGGAACCCTCTTCGGCCCAATTTCATCTGATGAAAATAAGAGCAATCCTCACATAGTCAATCATCGTCCCATTTTATATATGGAGTAGATGATACCGCCAACCAATACGCCCAACGTGAGCAAAAGCGTTATCCATGCAGAAGCTGTCATCACTTATCTTTCGAATCGTCGTCAAGTGCTTCGGATTTAACCTCTTCGCGTTCGAGTTCCTTCACTGAAGGGGGGGGGGCCACTTCTATTTCACGGAACTGCAATGCTCCAGTACCTGCAGGTATAAGGTTACCTACTATAACGTTTTCCTTGATACCTCGTAACTCGTCAAGCTTTCCCCTGATTGCTGCATCTGCTAATACATGTGCTGTCTCTTGGAATGAAGCCGCTGATATAAAGCTCTCGGTAACAAGTGATGCCCTCGATATTCCAAGAAGTAAGGGTCGAAACGTTGCCCTTCTACCGCCCATCTTTTCGATTCGGTTATTCTCTTCCTCGACTTTTACACGATCTACGATCTCTTCCCTTATGAATTTCGTATCACCAGGATCTATGATTTCAACCTTTGACAACATCTGTCGAATTATAATCTCTATATGTTTATCGTTTATACGTACCTTTTGCAACCTATAGACTTTTTGTATCTCCTGTAACAAGAACTCCTGTACAGCTAACACACCTTTAGCACGTAATATATCGTGGGGGTTGATATCGCCAACACATAGTTTTTCACCCGCTTTCACCTCCCTGCCTTCCCACACGAGTAAGTATTTTTCATATGGTATGCGATACTTTCTCTCCATGCCATGCCCTTGCACTACGATTACCCATGCATCTTTTTGAGGCTTATCAAATCTCACCCATCCATCTATCTCTGATATAACCGCTGGATCGTCCGGTTTACGTGCTTCAAATAACTCAACCACCCTCGGCAATCCACCGGTTATATCCCAAGCTCTTGATATCGACGTGGGTACCTTTGCGATTAAGTCGCCCGGCACCACATGCTCACCTTCCTTAACAAATATGTAAGCACTACGTGGCATGTACATCTCTTGTACCACCTTATTTCCTTGCATTATGAGTACTTTTGGATGTACACGCCTATGTTCGATTATTACAGGTTGTTTCCTCTGTGTACGTTCGTCATATTCCAACCTATATGTGACGTTCTCCATAAAGCCTTCAAACTTCACTATACCCTTGGCTTCTGCCAGTATGGAGAAAGCGTAGGGGTCCCATTCGAACAATCTATTGCCTTCCTTTACCCGCTCCCCGTCTTTAACATTAAGTGCTGCCCCATAGGGGATGGAGAACTCTCGTACACCATGCTTTTTGCTTTCCACTTTCATTTTACCTTCACGTGATAGGACAATCTTGACACCATCTTTACGTACACCAGTACGTACGTCTTTTAACCGTACGACACCATCAAACGGTGCCGTTTTCTCGCTTTCAGCTGCCATGCGGGCGGCTGCTCCCCCCGTATGGAACGTACGTAAGGTTAACTGAGTACCGGGTTCACCGATACTTTGAGCCGCTACGATACCAACAGCTTCACCTAATCGCACAAGCTTACCAGTAGCGAAGTCACGTCCGTAACATTTACGGCATACCCCATATTTAGTTTCGCATGTCAAAGGTGAACGTACCAACACCTTCTCTATGCCACGTTTCTCTATCTCGATTGCCTTTTTATCGCTTATCTCCTCGTTTGCATGTACTAATACCTCATTAGTGTAGGGATCTACTATATCCTCAAGCGCTATCCTACCTTTGATACGCTCACTTAGAGGCTCGATGATCTCCTCCCCCTCTTTTATTGCAGTTATTTCGATACCCTTTGTAGTACCACAGTCTTCCTCACGTACTATCACATCTTGGGCTACATCTACCAGCTTACGTGTAAGGTAACCAGATTCAGCTGTCTTTAACGCAGTATCTGTTTGCCCCTTACGTGCACCATAAGTGGATATGAAGTACTCCAATACATTTAACCCCTCACTTAGTGAAGAAAGTATAGGCACTTCAATGGTTTCACCTCCTGTACCACCGGTGGCACGACGACGCGGTCTCTCCATGAGCCCACGCATACCTACGATTTGACGTACCTGATCGATTCTACCACGTGCACCAGACAGCGCCATCATATAGAATGGGTTGAACCCCTCCTGATCTCGGGATAACATTTCAACTGTTTTAGTTTCAATCGTCTCCTGTACTTTACTCCATGCATCGATTACATGGTTGTAACGTTCACTTTCGGTAATCCTACCTTCCCTATAATCACGTTCGATGGCTTCGATCTCCCTCAACGCTTCCTCTATAATCTTTTGCTTCTCAGGTATTCTTATCATATCATCAACACCAAGCGTTATACCTGAGATGGTAGCGTATTCGAAGCCTATCTCTTTGACCTTATCCAGGAATTCAGTTGCTACATCTGTACCATACTTGAGTATAACTTCTTTTTCGATTTCTGCGAGTTTCTTGGCGTCTACCACCTCATTCACATATGGCATACCCTTTGGTAAAAGTGAGTTGAAGATCACCCTACCAGGTGTTGTTTCGATCCATTCGCCTTCCCATTTGTATTTGATACGTGCATGAATGTCGATACTTCCATGATATACTGCATTTTCGATCTCCTCGAGTGTATCGAAGTAGCCTCCTTCACCCTTAACGCCAGGTTTTTCGCCTGTTAACCAATATATACCGAGCACTATATCACGTGTAGGTACAGTTAATGGGTCACCATGTGCGGGTGACAATAGGTTATTGGGTGCCAACATCAAGGTATGGGATTCTATCTGTGCCTCAAAAGATAGTGGTACATGAACCGCCATCTGATCGCCATCAAAATCTGCGTTGTATGGAGGACACACAAGAGGATGTAACTGGATTGCCTCACCCTCTATGAGCTTGGGGTAGAACGCTTGGATGCTAACACGATGTAAGGTAGGTGCACGGTTGAGCCATACTGGATAGTTCTTAACCACATCTTCGAGTATCTCCCATACGATATCTTCTCTGTCGTCTATCATGTTTCGTGCCTGTCGAATGGTAGGGGCGATTCCCCTTTTGTGTAGCTCATAGATTATAAAGGGACGGAAGAGCTCGATCGCCATCTTCTTAGGTAATCCGCACTCATAGAGTTTGAGCTTAGGCCCTACCACGATTACGGCCCTACCAGAATAGTCGACTCGTTTACCAAGTAAGTTTCTGCGAAACCTACCCTGTTTGCCTCGAAGGTTGTCGGTTAGCGATTTGAGTGGCCTGTTACCGCGACCAAGTACTGGACGCTCCTTACGTGCGTTATCGAGTAATGCATCAACCGCCTCCTGCAACATACGTTTCTCATTCTTTATCACAACCTCTGGCGCTCTATATTCTAAGAGGTTTTTCAACCTATTATTGCGTGTGATAACTCTTTTGTATAAGTTGTTGAGGTCGGAGGTTGCGTATCTACCACCCTCCAATGGTACCAATATCCGCAGGTCTGGTGGTATAACCGGTAATACCTTAAGTATCATCCATTCCGGCCGTATCTTGGATTCACGAAATGCTTCCACAACCTGTAGCTTTTTGAGCAACTTTTTGCGTTTACTTTCGGAAGTCTCGTGCATTATGAGAGTACGGAGGTCGATCGCCATTTCATTAAGATCTAACTCACGTAGCAGCTCATCGAGTGCTTCAGCTCCCATACCGGCACGGAAGTGTGCTGGTTTATGCTTCATGATCTCTTGATATTCCTCTTCGGTGATGATCTGACCACGTGTCAACCCGGTATTACCCGGATCAAGTACTACATAGGCTTCATAATATATGATACGTTCGAGATCCTTTACGCTCATATCGAGTAACAATCCCATGCGCGAAGGCGGTATCTTATAAAACCATATGTGAGCCACTGGTGCAGCGAGCGTGATATGCCCCATACGTTCCCTACGTACTCTGGATGAGGTAACCTCAACTTTACATCTTTCACAGACAGTACCTCTGTATTTTAATCCTTTATATTTACCACAACTACATTCATAATCCCGTACGGGGCCAAATATGCGTTCACAGAAGAGGCCATCACGTTCCGGCCTCTGTGTACGATAGTTAATGGTGTCAGGCTTCTTCACCTCACCATAGGACCATTCGAGTATCTCCTCTGGTGAGGTAAGCCTTATCATTATACCTTCAATATCTTGAGGCCTTAAAGCTTCCTCTTCCTTCAATTTATGTGGACTTATTTTTAATAAATTAATATCCTCCATCTCCCTCCTTTTCATTAACTTAACTTACCGTTTACTAAAAATCCCATCAACTACTGCACTTATAATATAATCTAAGGTCGGAAGTTGGCAAGTGTTGAATCACAACTTTACCAAAATTTCCTTCAATGCTATATCTATAGGCAATATACCGCGTTTTATCTGCGTCTCATGTTCATACATCATCGTGATAGCCTTTTCCAACTCTTTTACGTTCCATGTCTCTATCTCCTTGCGACGTTCTATCTGCTGGTATTGTGTATAGTTAGAGAGATATTCTCTTCTTTCGTATTCTGATATAGACTTCAGGAGTAGCAGATGCATGAACTTCCTACGCATAAATGCCCATAGCTGGTGCAGGTTTTCACCCTGTTCGATCATCTGTGATAATGCGATGAACGCCCTTGTGAGATTTTTAATACCCAGATGCTTCGTAAATTCGTGAAATGATGTATACCCTACAGTAGTTGCGTTAGCCACATCTTGTTCATCAATAATCTCTTTCTCGCTCGTTAAAAGTATAATTTTGTCGATTTCAGTTGCTAACATCTGTTTATCTTCACCCACTGTCAGGGTAAGTAGCTCAGTTGCCTTCTCTGTAATCTGCTTATTGTAAGATCGGCAGTACTCGACAACCCATTCACGTAATCCTCGTCTAAATGGTGTAAACGAGTAGTACGTATATGGTCTGAGCTTATTGGCGAGATCTCTCAAAAGCGATGTATCCAGTTTCGCCTCCGACGATAACAATAGTATGCTGGTGGGGATAGGTTTCTCTACGTATTTGAAAAGTGCGAGCCTTGCTTCTGCTTTCCGTATCTCGTGACACCTCTTTATCACCATGATTTTCCGCTCAGATAGAGATGGCGGCATACGGAGGAAGTCCAACGTATGGGCATCTATCTCATCACCATATACTATACGTATCATCTTTTAGTAGCAAAATAATGGGTGGTAGGTCTCCAGCTGCCAGTTGCTGGAATAATGTATCAATTTTTTTGAATCTCACCATGTAACCTATGTTCACACTCGGCAATTAACTCTTTCACCTCTTCCCGCAGTGTAGTCTCTGGGTATTTTTCTAACACTTCTTGCAGATAGATGAGCGCAGATTTGGGGTGCCCATTTTTTAAATAGAATTTAGCCACCGCTATATCTTTGAGAGCCAGCTTATCTATACATAGTTGACGATATTTCTTAGCCTCATCTATACGTGAGCTGTTGGGAAAAGCCTCAATGAACTGATTAAACATCGAAAGCGCTTTCTCTGTGAAACTTTGATCCAGCGCATGGATGGGTGCCATTTTGTAATAACAGATCGCCATCTCAAGTTGTACAGCTTCTAAGTAATAGGATTCAGGATATAAAGAGAGGAATAGTTCGTACTCCGTAAGTGCCTGCTCGTATTTGTTCCACAGGAAGTACGTTTTTGCTAAATAATAATGTGCTTCTTCCGCATAATACGTGTAGAAGTAACGGGTTTTCAAATAATCAAAAGTTTTAGCCGCCGCTTCGTACTGCTTTTTGTCGAGCAGACTTTTGCCTAAGGTTAGCAGCTCATCAGCTGGCAAGTTTTTAGGTACATCGAACGTTTTACATGAACTGGCTAACCCCACTGTTATCAATATTAAGAGAGATACTACCCTAAACATCTAATTTTTCAACCACCTTCTCTATTATTTTCAGCAATTTAGGTGTTGCATGCTTAGCTACTGCTATTATGGTATCTGATGATACCTTTTCCTCAACCTGTGGGTACCCCATATTTGTGATTATTGATAACCCCAGCACTCGTATACCGGATTGGCGAGCCACTATAACCTCGGGTACTGTTGACATACCAACCACGTCTGCACCTAACAGCCTCAACATCCTGTACTCTGCAGGTGTTTCCAGGCTTGGCCCTTGTAAAGCTACATATACGCCCTTCACTAAAGATACACCAACCTCCACACCAGTACGTTCTGCAAGCTCCACCAGCTCTCTGTCATAAGCATTGTACATGTTGACGAATGAAGTAGCTGGTTCTTCGTCCATCATCCCACGCAACGGATTATCGGGCAATAGATTAATGTGGTCAACAATGATCATGATATCACCGGGTTTAAAAGATGGGTTCAACCCACCACTTACATTGGATATTATCAGAATCTGGATGCCCAGACATTTCATAACACGTATAGGGAAGGTAACCTCACGCAGCCTATAGCCCTCATAGTAATGTACACGCCCCTGCATAACAACCACAGGCTTATCCATGAGGTATCCTAAGATTAGATTACCCGTATGCACTTTAGGGGTTGGAAAATGTGGTATCTCAGTA
This sequence comes from Caldifarciminota bacterium 4484_18, assembly GCA_002256535.1. Classification (GTDB taxonomy): domain Bacteria; phylum Hydrothermota; class UBA3073; order NMUJ01; family NMUJ01; genus NMUJ01. The sequence goes on along the minus strand of NMUJ01000008.1, from coordinate 1,176 downwards.
TATGGTATACAAACAGAGTGTTTAACCTGTTCACTCAGCTTACCTACCCCAGTACCTAAAATTATACCAATCTTAGGCTGTAGGTTGCTCTTTTCACGGATATGATCAACTGCGTCCTGCAGGAGGGTGGTCTCCTTCATTACTTTGGCCTATTTTAGACATGAGGGCTTCCCATCTACGGTCGACTTCTGCCTGTATCTCCGCTATTTGTTCATCTGTAAGATGTCTGAACCTACCTTGGAGTTTGAGAAACTCAGCCACTGGTTTGGGTTTGGGTACCTTCATCGTAAGGTGCCAGTTTTCACCATTTTCAACCTCATAAAGCGGAAAATATCGTGTCTGTACGGCCAACCTTGATAGCTGTATGGTATATTCAGGGGGTACCCTCCAACCCACCGGGCATGGTGCAAGTATATGGAAAAACCGCAACCCCCGTATCTCACGTGCCTTCTTGAACTTACGAATCATATCTTCGGGATAAGCTACTGTGGCGGTCGCTGCGTAAGGAATTTTGTGTGCTACCATGATTGCCGTAATGTCCTTTTTGGGCTCCTCTTTGGGGTTACGTGCAGGTGTGGTCGTTGTCCACGCATGTTTGGGGGTGGCGGAGCTCCTCTGTATACCTGTGTTCATATATGCTTCGTTATCGTAACAAACATATATGATATCGTCGTTACGCTCAGCTGCCCCCGATAACGCCTGTATCCCTATATCAAATGTACCGCCATCACCTGCCCATGCCATAACCTGTGTCTCCTTATCACCACGCATAAGTAAGCCAGCTTTTATACCTGAAGCTGCAGCAGCAGCTGCAGCAAACGCTATGTGATAGATGGGTACACCATACGAAGAATATGGGAAAGGGCCATCGATCACCGTGACACAGCAGGCTGGTATAACCATCACGGTTTTGGGGCCAAGCGCCTTAAGTGCATACCGTATGGAAAGTACTGCAGCACATCCCTGACATGCGAGGTGCCCGGGTTGTAGAATTTCTTCTTCAGGTATCGTAAGTCGCATCTTTTAAAAATGAGTGTGGTGATCAAATTGTCAATAAAATAACGAATTGACTGATACGAATTTTTCTTATTATTAACCTATCATGAAGATCATAGGTAAAATCAAAGAGGTTGAACGGCAAGTAGAAAAGATGTTAGCCGATGCCGAGAGTGAAGG
>NMUJ01000049.1 GCA_002256535.1 Caldifarciminota bacterium 4484_18 | reverse complement strand
TGGTCGTACCTATGATATGTAGTTTTCTCATCGTGCCTCCTCCCAAAGTATCACGGTATTAAAGGTATCAGATAATGTTTGGTCAGTTTTTATGAATTCCAACATGTACTCGTCTTCTTCAAGCACATAAACGAGCCGCGTCTTTATCTCCGGACAGCCAGCAACTGTCTCAAGTGATATAGAGCAACTCTTTTCACCTACGATAGAATCTTCACTTATAACATTGACATTCAAATAATCATTGATGAAAAAGATCACCTCACCCGCATGCGTATTCCGATATGCTATGTAGTTTGTATCTACATCTTCTTCGGTGATGATAGTGTAACCCACCGATGGCTCAATTTTAATGTTATGTGCCTCCAATGTATCGATAATCTCCGCAACTTTATCGTATATGTGTGGAGTTACCCAATTTGTGTCAAAATATGTGAGTGGTATAACATGAATCGTATCACTTAAACTATCTGTAAGGTACGCACATGCCCGTATATCAACATCTTTCATGTGGTACTCCTCGGTACGAAATTTCTCACAACTGATGGATACGATGATTGCCACAAATAGTGATGCTTTGAACTGTATAGCTCGCATCTCACCTCCTACCGAATTATTATAAATTTGCGTATGGTTTGCTCTCCCTTCCTGTATAGCAGTTCACCAGTGTTTGGATCGTAATAGTCCTGAGTTACCTCAAAGTGTGCAATATACACACCACTCACTACAAGCTGACGTGATGAGGTGACTGATTCCCATGCTTCGTCACCACTACCATCGTCATGTATGATGGTTTTGATAAGGTCACCCCTTTCGGTATATATTCTTATGGTACAGAATGGTGGTATGTTCAGGAACATGATACGATCGGGCCCACCAGCTCCATATTGTAGCTCACGTGCCCGTATGTTGTAGGGGTTAGGTACCACCCTGATGTCTTCAAGCGATACCCCAGGTGGACGTCGCAGGAATGCAGGTTCGTTTGTCATGAACATATCAGGTGGTGGTGGAGGTTGTGGGATGTTGAATCCAGCCTTATAATTTGCGATTGCACGCCTGAATGTTTCAAATAGTGAGTCTTTACCAGTGAATACCCATGCATTCTTATACTCGTTACCGTCATTGGTTGTACTTCCATCAGGTAGTTCAAACGGTCCAGTGTATCCCTCATATGCCCATTTATACCATAATGCACCTATCTCACACGCAGATTTGCGGTTTAGGCCAGCTACAGCTTCTGCAAGCACTATGTGGATACTATCACCAGGTTCAAGCGTATAGGGGCCAAACCCTTGCGTGGCTGAATAGCCGCCAGCGGTGTTACCAAACTCGTCGGCATTGCCGTCACCTACCTCCTCGGCGTGCGTTTTGGGTGCATGTCCTCTTGTCATCAATTCATACTCTTCTTCCATGTGTTCTTCATTGAACTGATCGTTACCGGAATTCCTTGGGTGATCAGAATCTATATACCATGTGGTTGTGGGTTGGTAAACATCGTCCGTTGTATCGTGAGGCGACTTATCCGCATGTATGACGACAACACCACAGAACTGTGGTGCACCCAACCGGCCATCAGCTGCCACGTATTCAGAACCGATGTTTGGCTCACCTATACAATCACCGGGTGCATTCCATGCGGAATGTTTGCCTTTCCATGCGAATATTGCACGAAAAGTGTCACCGGGTTCCCTTTGGCCTATGACATCGTTAACTGTGTTACGGCCCCAGCTTGTATTCTGTGGCATCCAATAGTACCCATATGGGCCAGTCTCCCTACATGGTGAATACCGATATTGGAAGAATATCACCACATCTTGTAACGTCTGTTCGTGGCGATGTCCCTCCTTATCATATATGCCAGTGTTCTTAAATACGTAGTCGTAGATGAAGTAGTTATCATGATATTGGTTGCTGAATGCATAGATCTTACGTGTAATCGTTATACCTATGGATGTGTTCACCACATTATACAGCAATCTATCCGCTTTGAGTGTATCGATAACCTCGTCCACCATATCCATGTAGGTGGTATTACATGCAGGTATACCGTCGACGATCACTGTGGGGTGATCAAACTGCCCATAAAGCTTAAACTCGACGGATAGGATCTCATTCTCCTCGTTTAAAACTCTTGGCCCCACATGGACGACTTTGTACTCAAATGTCTTATCTACTAAGGGATCATAATAGTTTCGACCCGACTTCACGTTCACAACCTGCACTCGAAAACCAGTCATGTAGCGAACCGATGGCGAGCCATTTCACTTCATCACCAAATATTGTGCCACATAGTATCACAAACAGTGAGATAACCAATATGTAACGTTTATGGTTCATTCTACCTCCCTTCAAAACCGATAATTGATGGTTAACCCAAAGAACACACTCCTTGGGTTGAGGAATGTGAAATAGGTTTGGTTAGGCATATCGATGTACGCTTTCGTGTCGAGTAGCTTCTTGATCCTATCATGGTCAACCTCAACCCATTCACCATCCACATACTGCATGTACTTTTCTGTATTGGCATCATAATAGATGACTCGGGGGTTGGGATCCGTCAAATTGTTCACATCTGGTACCCATTCCATTGGTTGATATTCAACACCTTCATCCCTGAAATCACCGGGCCGATCATTTCCGGGTATATTTCCATAGCCCAATGGGTCAGCGATCTCCTTTGGTAGATGTAGCGATCTCATGTAATAGTCGAAATCGTAGGCATCTGAGAACGATGCCCATGAGAAATGCTTGAGATTGAATAGATTGTAGATATCCACAAACAACCGTATATCGACTCCTCCAAAAGAGAACGTCTTGAATATTTTCATATCCACATTGTAGAAATCCCTTGTCTGCACATTATATGCGATACCGGAAATGTTGTTTGGATTCCAGGTCATCCACCATCCAGCTGTCCATGAGCCAACGAAAGTGATATGCCAATCACCAAGCACATTGTGGGTGGCAATCTTTGGGCCAAAATCCTGTGGTGTGTGGATATCGACGTAACCCTTGAACCTCGGTCTTGGTCTTGGTCTCCACTCTACCGGGCTACGACGTTCATACTCACGTTGTTCGGCGGGGTTCTCGTAGTATTGCTTAACCCCAAAATATCCGGATGTGTTCACCCGATACTCATAATTGAGGTTCCATGTAACCCATCTACCGGTCATCCTTGTGAACTCGATCTCGAACCCACGAATATCTTCGTAGTTTTTACTCGTTAACCTGTAATAGTTCACTTTACCGTCGGCACTTATGTAGCGGGTCCAATCTTGTTGGTTAGTGATATCTTTGTAATACGCAGATATACGTAACAGATAATTCCCCAGTATGACATGATCATATCCTACCTCATAAGATACTGTTTTGGCCAGCGGTATGTTGGGGTCACCTATGTATTCTACTTTATTGTTATATAATCTTCTGATCCGATACAGGGCTTCAGAGGTTGCCGCCTGCCGATAATGCCCGTAATTGAAAAATAGCTTCGCATTCTCAGTGATGGGATGTGATATTGCCAGTCTTGGGCTAAGTGTGAGACGTGGATTTATCTTGTGCTTGGGGATATCGGGTTCGTATTCAGGGGTGTACTCCTCGGAATAGAAAGTTCTATCGAAAGGATCGACATCGTACCAGTATCCGTTTGGATTCGTATAATCTGCTATCATACCCACGATGGCTATGAAACCCTCGTATTCGAGCTTATCTTGTAGATATAGTGATAACCTATAGGGGTTCCATTTAGCTACCGTCCAGTGGTTACCTTCGGGTAGATACGCATTGTAGGAGCCAAACCGTAGATCAAGCTTATCATATATGAATTGTAAACCTGTCTTGATCTGGTTGGTGGGGTTGATTTGCGATACGAGGTCGAACCTCGCTGTAAATGTGGTGTAGCGGCTGGAATCACGTGATGTGCTGATGGGGCCACCCATCGCTAAGTTACCGTCGATTGATGTGAAGTAATCCTCAAGGAATCCGAATGGTGCCTCATCAACAAAGTATCCCGGTAGTATCTCGTACTTTTTTGTGGTATCCCTGTAACGGCCGGGACCCGTCTCGTAACGTCTATGGTCTATTTTTATAAGTGCGTCATAAAACGTATGTTGGCTTACCATATGGGTGAGCTTTGCAGACACTGTGTAGGTGAAACGCGAGGTTGGACACCAGTAATCGTTAGTGTATAACCTCCATGGTAATGTGAAGCCAATCCTATCCATGGCATCAGCAACCTCCCATACGCTGGAGAAGTAAGATGTACCTCCTACCCTGGAGTGAGAGGTTGCATGTAGTACATCGTATAACCCGAGGATGGATAGCTTCATGTTGGGTAAGAGGTTAGAAGTCAATTTTGTCATCCACGTGTAGTCCCTAAGTGCATCACGTGACAACTCTATCAGGTACATGTTCTGTTCGTATCTGAACGCAGTATAGAATCGTAGATCGCCGAGCGCCTCACCTATTATTGGAACTGGGCCACCGAACCCACAATCGATGTTATAGTCGGGTTTCTTGATCTCACCCTGCTTACGGTATTGCCACATAAATATCCGCTGTGCAGCTTCTGGTGTGAGATCGTTGGTGGGATCGTCATCTTTAAGTGTACGTTCGGCAAACGCTATCCAGCCCTCAAACTCGGGGTATTGCCTTTGCATGTATTCATCCCAGGCACCATTTTTGGTACCTGTCCAACATACGTCGGGATCGAGGAACGGCCTTAACCAATAAGCGTTGGGATCATAAGGTGAGATACCGAAATGCTTAGGTGCAGGCGGTCTTATCCTAAACGTAAACGTACCCGTGTAGTACTTTGTGTGTCCCTCTCTGGTTACTATGTTGACGACACCTGCACGTAGGTCAGTATACTCAGGGGCGAACCCTCCCGCTTGTATCGATACTTCCTTTAGTGCACTCAAAGGTAACCTCGCGATGGGTTGGTTTGTCCTCCTATCCCTCAAGACAACACCATCCACGATGACTGCTACCTGATCGGCTCCACTGCCACGGATTGATAAACCTGATGTGATACCGGGTTGGATGCTGAGTACATCGGAGATATTGGCTGCTGGTAATGTGGTGAACTCATCTGAGGTGAAAATCCTTTGGCTACCTGCTATGTCTTTCTGTATTATGGGACGTTTGGCAACCACTGTTATCTCGACACCAGGAAGTACGGTAGGTTCCATCTTAAAATCGACTACCGTGGTTAGATCGATCATAACACGTACTCCAGTAACTGTGGATGTGGCATAACCCATCATCATAGCTTTGAGTGTGTAAGTCCCCGGAGGTACATGCAGGATCGTATAATAGCCATTAGTGTCGGTAGCAGCCCCCATTGTGGTGCCTTCGATTATGATGTTTGCACCTGCGAGCGGGTTGCCGGTTTCAACATCTGTCACCCTACCCGTGAGCTTTCCCCATGTTCCAGCGAGAAGCAACCCTGGTATCAATGATAAGAGTATAAAGAATTTTTTATACATCCCTCCTCCCAGCTATATAAATAGATACGTACTTTGGTATATTTAAGCATAATCCATCCCTGTTAAGAATTGAAATGCTATCCATTCCTGAAGAATATAAAAGAAGAAGATTATTGTCAACCCGCAACCTGCTGAGCTTCTGTTTCGGTAAATACCTTATAGATGAGGTAACCCATCAAGCACGAGATACAGAGTAGCAACACCCCTACGAACTTATTACCTAAGATTAGCTTACCTATTCCAATAAGTGCCGAGTATATAGCGATCACTGATACGATAAACCCTTTGAGGTTGCTGAGCTCAATACGGTCGTTCTCTGTACCTGGTATCAGTGCACGTATCCGTTTCCAGCCGGGTCCCCCGGGACGTACGAGTTTGTAGAATTCTATTAGCTTTTCGGTACTTACGGGTGGGGTAAGTATTGTCACTGTCAACCATACACCTACGGAGACAGGGATAATATAGAGTAGGGTTTGTGGAAACTCTATCGATGTAAACAACGCTAAGTAAGCGCTCATAATCACAGATGTGGTGATAGCGGCAATCTCACTCCATGCATTGATACGCCACCAGTACCAGCGTAGAAGGTACACCACACCGTCTGCGATAGAAATCGTTGATCAGATAAGACGCACCCCAGTTGAGTTGCGTATCAATAGTGGATAGGAATGCAGCTACGAAACCAGCTATGGCTAATCCCAACAACCCTGTGGGTAGGAACTTGAGCATCACCTTTATGTAGCCCATTTCGGGATCTTTCAGGTGGGGGAAGGCAACTATCGCTACCAAGCCGACCACTATCCATGGCCATGTACGTATACAATAATGGGCGATGTTAGCCCAGAGGAAGCCCAACCTTGCATGGCGTTCGTCTTTGGCTGATAACATACGTTGTGCGAAATATGCACCACCATCGGTGTTACCTGTGGTCCACCACTGTAACCCAACATAGATCAGGAAGAACCCAATCGGCAACAGCATCGAGTGTAGTGGTAGAATTGCAGTGATACTTGTGGTACGTTCGACACCACATATGGTGGTTAGGTTAGCCAAGACGGCAGCTATGCCACCGAATTTATTTACTGCGATGATGGCTAACAATATCGATGTGAACATTGCGGTACAGAATTCGATAAAATCGGTCACCACCACTCCCCATAGCCCGGACAGCGATGTGTAGACCACAGCAATAACATAACAGACGGCGACTGCTTGCCATTTGGGTAACCCCAACACGCCACCCAGTATCTTTGCCATGGCTAACATGACCCAACCCATGACTATGGTGTTGTAGACCAATGAGAAGTACAATGCACGGAAGCCACGCAATATGCTGGCAGGTCTACCGGAATACCTGAGTTCAGCAAACTGCGTATCGGTGAGTATTTTCGATCTACGCCATAGCTTGGAATAGAAGAATACGCCCAGCATGCCAGCCATGGCACCACTCCACCAGTACCAGTTACCGGCAATACCTTTGGTCCTTACCAAGCCACTTACTGCTAATGGTGTATCTGCAGCAAACGTTGTTGCTACCATGGATGTACCTAACAGCCACCACGGTAGCTTGCGGTTGGCAACGAAATAGCTTTCGATATTCTTTGTAGCCCTTTTGGAGAGGTACACCCCTATTGTGATAATCACTATTATGTAGCCGAACACAATAAGCCAATCTACAGGTGCTAAATATTGCATGATAAGTAATGAACATCCCAAAGTAAGTTAATGGTTGGGTATGTCAATATCATAAAACGGTTGACTTCGTACTTGTGGGAGTAGCTTAGTTGGATGGAGATCGACCTCAACATCTTGCCATTTAGCTTCTATGGGTCGTACCTTGTTATCGCACGTGATCCAGAGGATGGCGGGCTATACCTCTATACTGTGCATGGTGATGCTAAATCGCCGAAACTGCTTAAGTTTAGCCCTGCATCTGATGGCCAGCAATACGATGTTCGAGCATATCCGTGGTGTGTTGAGCTTAATGCCGAGTCGTGGCGTAT
>NMUJ01000048.1 GCA_002256535.1 Caldifarciminota bacterium 4484_18 | reverse complement strand
AGGTATCAGAAACATAGGGGCATGGAGCTACGAAGGTACAAGCTATATGTCGTACGTAAGATCCGACAACCCCAGGAAGGTGTGGGAAACGTTAAAAGAAGCGTATGGGAGATGCATTTCGTTGGCATCCCAGTAAATATCATCTTCGGTAACGAGGAGGTAATATGCTAAAAGTTTATGTGGTAGGGTTAGGTAAACCCAACATGGGGATGGGGTGGCCTTACCATCGTTTCGATATCGTAGCTGCTATGAAAGAGTACAGAGAGAAATTACAAAGGATAGGCGAATCCAAAGGGATAGAGTTTCACGGCTATGATGTACCAGAAAAAGAGAGCCATATAATCCAGTTACTGGATAGGTTGGAAAATGAAAATTTCGATGCTGTCTTGGCGATAAGCTTAACAGCTGAGTTTGCTTCGTTGGGGCCACCTATTTTCAAGATAGCAGATAGTGGGTTACCAACTGTGGTCTATACCAAGCCGTTCAGCACGTACTGGGATGGAGCAGGTCGGTTGTATGAAGGTGGATATAAGGTTGTAGTCTGTGATTCGAACAATATCGAAGATGTCACCCCTATATTTGATGTGGTGAAGGCGGTTGTGAAGCTCAAACATACACGATTATTACTATTAAAGGACTATGACTATGACATCAAATGTATGGATCCAAGGGTTAAGGAGCCAAGATGGATGGGTACATCGTATTTCAGAAGATTAAAAGAGATATTCGGTATCGAAACAGTCAAGCGTAGCATACCGGACGTCTTTCGTTACTATGAACAGATAAAAGAAACCGATGCAAACCTACTGGCAACCGAGGCTATAAATGCATCAGCTGGCATATTTGGGCCTACAGAGGGTGAGATAACTAAAGCAGCGAGGCTATATTTAGCTGTCAGAAATATGATGAAAGCTACCGACACGAATGCGGTGACCATCGACTGTCTCAGCAGTATAAGGCATAAGACATTACCGATAAGTCCATGCTTGACGATATCGAGGTTGAATGACGAAGGTATACCTGCTGGTTGTGAAGCCGATGTTGAGTCACTTATAACCCTATGTTTTTGCCACTATTTAGCGGATAGACCTGGATTTCAAGCCGACCCTGCCATAGATGAGGGTAGCAACAAGATAATATTCGCACACTGTACAGCTGCAACAAGGCTCATGGGGGATGGGCAACCACGTTTTAGGTACAGATTTAGGACACAGACGGAATCGTTCCGTGATGTAGCTATAGAAACAGATATGAAAGCAAACGAAGAAGTAACCATACTGAAGCTTATCGGTGTTATGGGGGCGAAATACGTGTGCTGGCCAGAGATAACAGCCTATAAGAGGTTTGAGGGCTATCACCTGCTGGCATACAAGGCGAAAACTGTCAAACTGGCTAAGCTTGAGTGGGGGTGCCGAACAAAAGTGGCTATAGAACTGACACCTGATGAGATTGAAACCTTCAAACGCAACTTTTACGGTCACCATAGGGTACTTCTGTACGGTGACTATGTGAAACAACTGCAACTATTAGCTCGCTTCTTAGGTATAAACTTTGTGAACAAGCTATATCTGGAAGTTAAATAGCTTTATAGCATCTGCATTATCAGTTTAGCCCTTGTAATTTCACAGCTACGATGTATTTTAAATAGTTGGGGCTCAGATGAAGGATATGACACATAGTTTGGAAGACTACCTCGAAGCTATCTGGTTATTGAGCCGCGAACGTAAGGTTGTACGTGTGAAAGATGTTGCCAACCGGCTGGGGGTGACAACCTCATCGGTGGTTGAAGCACTCCATAACCTCGAGCGACGTGGGCTCATCATACACGAACGTTACGGGTATATCGATCTCACGCCTGAGGGTGAATCCTCAGGTAGGCTCATCTATAGCAAGCATTCGTTACTTTACGAATTTCTCACCCGCGTATTGGGTGTATCACCCGAAGTTGCCGACCATGACGCATGTAATATCGAACATTACATAAGTATGGAGACGCTCGAAAAGCTATCTAAGTTTATGAAATCACTTTAATAGTATAAATCGACCATTACGTATTTTATCACCTACATTGAACCTAAGGAAATAAACGCCAGCTGATAGCTTATCTCCGTTGAATACTATTCGATGGGTGCCAGCATCCATCCTACCCATGTTGACGATCTGAACAATCCTACCCGTAACGTCATAAACAGCGAATGTAACCTCTGCTGGCTCTTCAAGTGATAGAAGCAATTTAACATCCGATCTTACGGGATTTTCCAGCACTAACACATTGGATGGATGCACGTTATGCGCTTCTTCTACAAATGTTGGCCCATATGAACCAAGATATGCGTTATCAACATAGAGTACGGCACTATCGACAGCATCCCAGTTTACATCATACAGCCGGATCTCGACATGCAATATCTCCGCATTTGAGGGTGCTGTCTGGATGCCTGAGGTTAGATACTGCCAGGTTGTATCATTTGATGAATACCCACCATAGTAACCGTCTATGAATGCTCCTGAACCATCATACCATCGCATGGCAACCCTTACCCTACCATGGGAGTCGTTATCATACACGTAGAACGAAAATTCGTACCCATAACCAGGAGTTATATCAACATATTGCGTAAGCCACTGGGTGTCGGTGGACCTCAATATCAACTTTGCACTATAGTTGCCATCATAAACAGTGTCGGAATCCTTGAGCACATCAAACCCACCCGTCTCATTAACCCAATAGTCTGGCGTACCAGCTGTCCAGGATTCGAACCCTGGATTCTGTAGGAGGTTAGGGAACCGCCTAAGATAGGTATCATCAACGTAAAGGATGGCACTATCAACACCATCCCATGCCACATCGTATAGCCGTATCTCAACATGCAATGTCTCCGCATCTGGAGGTGCTATCTGGATACCTGATTTTAGTTGCTGCCAAGTTATATCATCTGATGAATAATCACCATAATAACCGCTTATAAGGTCGCCTCGTAGAACGAAAACTCGTACCCATCGCCGGGTGATATATTAGCAACATATTGTGTGAACCTTTGTGTCGTCGTAGACCTCAATCTCAATTTCGTACTATAGCTACCACCATGAACAGTGTTGGAATCCTTGAGCACATCAAACCCACCCGTCTCTTTTACCCAATAGTCTGGCGTACCAGCTGTCCAGGATTCGAACCCTGGATTCTGCAGAAGGTTCTGCGTGTAAGCGGTTGATAGAATAAACACACCACAGAGGGTACTTGCAATGAAGTGGTATATTTCACCACGCATACCACCCCCTATTCTTGTTTCAACCTCTCGAGCAATCTTTTAGCCAACGTATCGTATGGGTTAGCTTCTACCCACCTTTCTAACACAAACCTTGCCACCTGTGTATCACCACGTTGCATCGCTATCTGGTACATACCACCTATAACGTTGGGGTTACGTAGCACCCCACGTAGCATTTCGTATGTTTTATCTACATCACCTTTACTTAGGTACAAATGTGCCAACCCATAGTATCCGTATGGCGAATTTGCATCTGTTGCCTGTGCCATACGGTAATTCTCTTCCGCCTTGATGATATCACCTTTCAAGCGGTACGATTCACCCAACCAGAAATAGTCCTCCGCGGAGAGCGGTTCACCTCTTTTCTGCTTCTCCTCTATATAAGTGACAAGCTTATCAGGTGCACCCATACGTAGGTATGCCTCCCTAAGGTAGTACGCAACCGGCATGTATTGGGTGGCTCTTTTGCTAAATCTTTCTGCATTTGTGAAACACTCAGCCGCACGTGCATACTGGCCACGTCGATAATACTCCATACCCAGCAAGAAATACATTGTTGTGTAGTTAGCGAGTAACCTCTGCAATGTTTTATCATCCTTCTGTACATTTTTATCAAATATTGACCGATACCTGTATACCTTGTTGAGTAACGAATCCGTACGTGTGAGGTCGAACCCTGCCGAACCCTTAGGTACCAACCGTTGCACCATACCCTCCCATCTGAGGTAAGGTTGGTAGGGGTCAGCTACCGAACGTGCTACTGTCATCGATATGTAGATTGGTATCCTACCTTTATAGTTGGTACATACGAGTTGGGCAAACTCCTCCGCCGGTATCAAATACTCCCTGGGTAACATCACCCAATACTTCTTGGGTAGTACCCTCGTATAATCTGATGGCGATATGATCACCTCCTTAGGTGAAAAGTATCGCTGATACTCAGGTGGTAAGAATTCGCGCCTTATGTATGCGGGGACGGTTTTCTCAAACCTTATCCCTGCATTGCTTGCAATGATATCACGCATGGCAATATCCTGTATCTGTATGGTATGTTTGGGGTCAAACTTATCATCCTTTATCATCGGCATCGGCAACAGATTATGTATCTCGTAGTCGGAGAAGCTCAGAAATACGCTATCCTTGGCCAGCTCCTTTTTCAACTGTATGATGAACCAGTCCGTATTCAGTAGTGATAAATTAGCAATACGTACGGATTGCTTAAACCCCCTCACCCATTGTACAAACCACAGTGGAAACGTATCGTTATCACCATTAGTAAACAGTACACTATTATCCCTACACGATGCAAGCAGGTTATATCCATAATCCTCAGCTATGTACAGGTTATGCCTGTTAGCATGTGAATACATGTTGAAGATTAGTGGTACCACCCCCATGATAGCTAACACCGGTATTATAGCTTTACGGTAACGACGTAACTGGCTCAGTATTTCATACCCCGCAATCCCCAAGAATATGCCAAACAGCAGGAACGATGCACCAAAGAAATAGTGGCGCTCACGTACCTCATCGGGTTCATGTCTGGGGTTAGGATCTGATGGCGAAAACTTAAAGTTTATGTACAGCACCACACCTGCACTCGTAAGAAAGTATACAGTGAATAACAACACAAACAACTCCGGATGATACTTATACAACAGGAACATACCCCAGAATCCACCGAAAATAAACATCAACGCCAACATCAACGATATAAATCGTATCCCGTAGGGGTATTGACGTGAATTCCATGCAGTTTCACGCGGGTATACCCCATACTGCCACAATAGGTATCTACCATAGAACTTAAACTGTTCGTAAAATGCACGTGGTAACGAGTATCCAGTTTTTATCTGTGTGTTACGTGGAAAGAAATACCACTTACCGTATTGCTCGCGATTGAATACACGCATTATGCTTTTCCAATCTTTGGGTGCAACCTCGTTGATTGGTGGTTCCTGTGCCGCACGTATCTTCAGGTAAAAGTACGGTGTCCATGCGGTTAGAATTATAACCGGCAGTATAAGTGCATGTACTGAACGTCGCATCCTATCCCAATATGGTAACAACCCCAGTAACGTTATCCCAAACAGTACCGCACCTGCCATAGTGAAGTCCAGTCGCCACGGTTTTGCACTGTATGCCCTTATCACACCCAATATTATGAAATATAGTACGATGAGCATGATTATTTCCTTAAGGTAAGGTTTAAGATACTGCCTGCGTACAAATAATGCAAACAACAGCACCGCGGGTGCCGCCAGTATACCCGTAAAGTGTACGGTTACACTTAATGCACTCAAATACGCTATAAGTAGTATATATTTGATAGCAGCTGGCTCATCTTTGTGGTCGTACCATTTAATTGCAAGGAACAAGTTAAACATTATCAAGAACGTAGCCAATACATATGCTTCACTTTCAACCGCATTCCACCATGGTGTAAATGATAAAGCCCCTATGGTGGCACCAGAAAATGCAGCCGTATGTGCGGTTATGTGGTCCCATACATCTGCAAACCTATTCTTCCTTACTGCTATTATTATACGCAGTATAAAATAGTATATAAATGTGGCACTTATCGCCCCCAGTATGGTAGATAACAGGTTGGACCTTAGCGCAACGTCACGTGCGGGGATTATTAACATTGCGAACTTACGTAACAGTACATGTAGTGGTGAACCTGGTGGATGCGGTATACCGAGTATGTTTGCACATGAAAGATATTCACCACAATCCCAAAACGATACTGTAGGTGCTACCGTAATCCTGTATATTATCCAGATCCACAAAAAGAACAACCAAAACCCAATATTTAGCTCCTTGCGGCTCATTTAGCACCTCCTTTAAGTAAGGCTTTTGCATGTTGTAATGCTGTATCACTTATCTCCTTACCTGCAAGCAAACGATGCTATCTGTGGTAGATGTGTGATACATATTATTTGATGGCTATCCGCAAGCTTATCCATACGCTCACCCACTATATCGGCAATCCTACCGCTAACCCCTGCATCTATCTCGTCAAACACGAGTATAGAGACGGTATCCTTTTCCGCCAGTATCGACTTAAGTGCTAACATCGTTCGTGATAGCTCACCACCTGATGCTATCTTGCGAAGTGGTCCCAACGGTTCACCTGGATTTGCGGAGAATAGGAACTCAACCTTATCCTTACCGGTGGCATCTGTTTCTTTTGTTTCGATCTTCACCCTAAACCTTGCATTAGGCATACCAAGCGCATGTAATTCAGCCTCCACCTTTTGTTCGAGTTGATGCTTACCAGCACGACGTAACTCCGAGAGTTCACCCGCTAACCTCTCCACTTCTTCACGTAGTTCATGTTCACGCTGTCGAAGCTTATCAACCTCCATCTCACCTAAATCTAAGCTTGCCAGCTCTTGCTTCAACCTTTCGTAATATTCGAGCAACTCCTTGATACTGGACTTACCGTAGCGACGTTTCGCCTCCTGTAGCTCCATATACCTGCTACGTAGTGTATCGAGTTCATCGGGTGAGTACTCAATATTTGATCTTATATCCTCAAGGAACGGCACGATATCTTCCAACTCGTAAAGCATGGACTCAAGTTGCGAAAGATACCTATCTGCGCCATCCACGTACTGCTGGAGTGAACCCCACTTCTTGATTATCTGGTTAATTTTATCAAGTACCGCTTCTTCACCCGCATATAGTAGATCATAAAGTTCGTTCACCAAGCTAGCAATCGTTTCACTGTTTTCCAGCAACTTAATCCTTGACGTAAGCTCCTCTTCTTCACCCTCGTGTAGGTTGAGCCTCTCGAGTCGCTCAATCTCGAACTTGTAGAAATCGGCTTTCTCACGCATATCACTTAATCGATTAAGTAAGTTATCGAGTTCACGTCGCTGTTTGACCCATTCCTCCCATACGTGGGTGAGTTGCCCCCTCTTTGCTTCAATATCAAGGAACGCATCCAAATACAGTAGGTGATTTCTGGGGTCAAGTAATGACTGATGCGTATGCTGGCCGTGGAAATCGCATATCGTCTCCCCTATCTCACGTAACACCTTAATCGGTACCGGTGACGCATTTACCCATGCACGACTTCTACCATCACGTGTGATTGTACGTTTAAGGAATAGCTCATTTTGTTCAAAACATATACCCCAGCGGTTAGCTATGTGGTTAGCAAGGTCGGCTGCTACTTGGAAATATCCCTCAACGGTAGCCACGTCCGTACCTACCCGTATGTCGTCTGTACTTATCTTACCACCGAGTAACACTTCGAGTGCATGCACAAATATGGTCTTACCTGCACCTGTTTCACCGGTTATAATGCTGAGGCCAGATGGTAGGTCGACTTTTACATCCTCTATCAGCGAAAAATTACGTATGCGAATCTCTTTTAAAGTGGCTAACATATCAAAACTACCTCTATATTCACGTGTGCAAGTGAGGTACCTGTCTCCATATCGGTGGCAAGGTCAGCAATTTTACCTGTAGTACCATACAAAGAAATGGCTATAAAAATTAACCCCAAAATAGGGAGCTTGGCTCTTATAATCGCTCCTACCATCCTTTAAAATTATCTGTATGGATGTTGATGACAAGTGATAACCTATCGTAAATCTGATGTAATTTGAGATTGACATCGTCTAAATTGTTTTATTTTTGATTTAGGGGCCGTGGTGTAGTGGTTAACACACCGGCCTGTCAAGCCGGAGATCGCCGGTTCAAGTCCGGTCGGCCCCGTTTGTTATTTATGGACAAACCGTGGATGCAATTTTATGATGAGGGGGTGCCCACTTCGGTAGAAGAGCGGGTAGATCCTCTCCCCTACTACCTTGAGGAAGATGCGAGATCGGCGCCTCAATTTCCGGCCATCATATTTTATGGTAAAACAATAACCTACGGTGAACTTAACAAGCTCGTCAACCGGCTCGCCAACGTGTTACGTAAGTTGGGTATCAAGGAAGGCGATAAAGTTGGCTTGTTCCTACCAAATACTCCACAGGCGATTATCGCATTTTACGCAACACTTAAGTTAGGTGCAATAGTTGTACAAAATAACCCACTCTATACCGCAAGGGAGCTCGAACATCAGCTCAAAGATGCAGAAGTTGAAACCCTTATCACGTTAGATCTTGAGGAACTCTACGATAAGGTTGACCAGATCCGCAATGTGGTTGGGCTTAAAAACGTAATAGTCGGCTCATTACGTGAATACTTACCGCCCACCAAAGCGCTACTGTATCCGTTTGCTATGCGTGGTAAGATAGCCTTTGTTAAGTATGGTGGTGGTATATACGCATGGCATGACGTGATACGTACTGCGGTACCTGAATTTGTAGGGCCTGAACTTAAACTCGACGATGTAGCTCTTATCCAGTATACGGGCGCTACTACTGGTACCGCTAAAGGGGTGATGTTGACACACCGCAACATCAGTATTAACGCATATCAAGCCTTCCTATGGTTTAAAAAGTCATTACATAAGCAGTTTCTATCAGTATTACCGTATTTCCACATATATGGGATGACAACTGCGATGAATTTGCCAATTATATCATGCTCGACGATGGTCATCATGCCGTTATTCAAGCCGAGGGAGATCGTCGAAGCTATTGAAAGATACAAAATATACTTCTTCCCCGGTATACCGCAGATGTTTGCCGCACTTACGCGGTTACCTAAAATCGAGCGCTACGATCTATCTTCACTTTGTGTATGTGTGAGTGGTGCTGCCCCGTTACCCCGGGAAGTAGAGGTACGATTTGAACAACTCTCTGGTGCACGCCTTATAGAGGGTTACGGGCTTACAGAGGCGTCACCCGTCACCCACTGTAACCCAGCTTATGGTATGAAAAAATCTGGCAGCATAGGTATACCGTGGCCTGATACCGATGCAAAAGTAGTCGACCTTATGACAGGTGAGGAGGAGCTACCACCCGGCCAGGAGGGTGAGCTCATCGTACGTGGCCCACAGGTAATGAAAGGTTACTGGAAGCGTGACGGCCTCACCAGTACGGTGTTACGGGATGGCTGGCTATACACTGGCGATATAGCTAAGATGGATGAAGATGGCTTCTTCTATATAGTGGGTAGGAAAAAGGATATCATCATAGTGCGTGGCTATAATGTTAACCCCGAAGAGGTAGAAGCTGTGCTACTTGAACACCCCAGAATCAAGGAAGTTGCCGTCATCGGTGTACCTGACGAGGTACACGGTGAGATACCCAAAGCTTATGTGGTACTGGAGGAAGGTGTAACCCTCGAACCTAAGGAGATAATCGACTTCTGTCGTGAACGGTTAGCCGAATATAAGGTACCTAAGTACATTGAATATAGGGATAGGTTACCGAAATCTATCATCGGCAAGGTATTACGCAGAAAGTTACGTGAAGAGCTTATTGGATGAGACTTACATTCATATCGACGTATCTGCCACAACGTTGTGGTATCGCTACCTACACATCGTACTTAGTGGATGCATTGCTACAGGTGGAGCCACGGGTAGGGATCAAGGTGATTGCTGAAGATCTTGCATCCGCAGTTGAGACAGACCGCCTGACAGTGTTACCGGTATGGTCACGTAGAGGGGATTATGTATCGACCATACTTGAGCACCTCGAAGATGTAGATTGTTTACACATACAGCATGAGTACAGCATATATGGGTTTGATGATAGGCTGCCGAGACTGCTGGATAGTGTACCCAGAGATATCAAGAAGATACTAACCATACACTGTATACGACCGGCACAGTTCTCTGAACGAGCTACAATCGACGAGCATTTCGTACACACTATCGCCAAACGTGCCGATCGTATAATATTGCATCTTGAAGCACAACGTGCGATCCTCATGCGGTTAGGTATATACCACATGGTACACTCATAACGAACGAGGATAAGCTGAATTCACGTGAGAAGTTCAATCTACCCAAGGATGCCAAAATTGTGTTGATGTTTGGGTTCGTCAAGCCTCACAAATGTTACGAGGTAGCTATTAAGGCACTCACTCATATACTTAAGAAGCGACGTGATGTATACATATTCATAGCGGGTACGGTTGCACCCACCGCAAGTGAACGTGAGAAACAATACGTTGAGTATATTCGCGATATGATCGATAAGCTCGATGTTACCGATAATGTGATATTCCCAAATAGGTTTTTTCCAGACGAAGATGTACCATATCTCATGGGGGCAAGCGATATTGTGTTATTTCACTATTACGAAGAGGATCGCTCATCATCTGGTGCGTTCCATCTCGCTATAGGGGCGGG
>NMUJ01000007.1 GCA_002256535.1 Caldifarciminota bacterium 4484_18 | reverse complement strand
TTGGTATACTTAGTGGTGGCCTTTTGTTGGTTGCGTTTCGATATCTTCCAATGTTGGTATTCGTCTTTTATATACCATTGTTATGGGTGATACAGCATAGATCACTACGTGATGTATGTATCTCTACCGGTGTTGCTGCTATAGTATTCAATGCTATTTATTACGGATGGCTATATTTTGCAGATGTAGGGCCTGCAAAGGGATGGCTCACTGTGGGGGTGACCCTCCTTATAATTTATCTCTCCATCCCGTGGATATTGGCGAGTGTAGGGGCTAAAATATTGCCAATATGGATGGTACCATTTTTATGGGTGGGGTTGGAATTTTTACGTTCATTAACATCCGAAATAGGGTTTGCGTGGGGGCTCGTGGGATATGCGCTTGTACCATACCTAAGGATAGTACAGGTTGCAGATCTGGTGGGTATTTACGGGATAAGCTTTATAGTGATGCTGGTCAACCTGCTACTCTATTATTTTCTATTTTTGCGTCGTAGATGGATGATCATTCCCATAATTACACTGTTTGTGTGCATATATTTGTACGGGGTTAAAAAGGTGGCATTACAATACTCACCTAAGTTTAGAGTTGCGATTATACAGCCGAACGTCGAACCTTACGCTAAACGATTACCGCTTGGTGAACGTATCGATAAGCTTAAAAATATGTGTAACGACTTGAATGTAGACCTGATCATATGGCCAGAAACCGCCTTCCCGTTTATACTTGATACCAATAGCAGCTATTATCACAATATCGTGGAGTTTGTCGACTCTATTAATACGCCGTTGATATTTGGGGCTACAAGGTTAGATAATGGTAAGGTGTACAACTCGGCTATATTTTTGGTCCCTAATAATGGTATGGACTATTATGATAAAATTTATCTGGTGCCATTTGCAGAAAGGTTGCCGTTCGATCAATACTTTCCTGTCTTACAGCGTATATTTAGGTTTGGGCAAGGTAATTTCGCGAAAGGAAGTGAATTCAAAGTATTTCACTTGGATGGATACAATATCGCTGTATTGATATGCTTCGAGTCGATATTCCCAAGGTTAGTCCGTAAGTTTGTGTTGAATGGAGCCAATCTTCTTGTGAATATAACTGAAGATGCATGGTTTGGCCGTTCGTGGGGACCTTATCAACATGCTGCCATGCCGATCATACGTGCGATAGAATTTCGTATACCTGTGCTCCGATGTGCGAACACGGGTATATCGATGTATGTGTTACCCAACGGTGAGGTACCTTACGAGAGTAAGTTGTTCACAGAAGCTGTGATAGTAGCGAATGTGCCTATAAGGAAAGGGGAAACCTTCTACGCACGTTATGGTGATATATTACCCATAGGGGGCATAATTTTCGCGTTGGGGATGGCTCTGATGCACCTGTGCCGTGGCAAACATAGAAAAACTATCCTTTAACCGTAGTGATTGCTTCGTTAAATTTACAATCCTCAGGTGATTTATCAAACCGCAGGCGTTTAAATGAAGGGTTACGTAAACGTAGGTCTTGCGTCCATTCGATATATTGGATCACAGCAACCAGACAAGGACGTACCCAGGTAACTTCATAGGGTATATCGAAATGTGGCGTATTTATCTGTAGTGTTTTTAGAATTTCAAGTAAACGTTTAAGCTGGGGTTCAGTCCAGCCAGTACCTACCTTACCAATATACACCAGTTTACTCCCTTTATATAAGCCGAGCACAAGTGCACCAAAATATGGGCTACGTATACCTTTACCATACGTATAACCACAGATGATGGCATCGATTGTTTTATAATTCTTGATTTTTAACCAGCACCGTGAGCGTTTACCGGGTTCGTATGGGCTGCCTTTCAATTTGGCTATTACTCCTTCAAGATTGAACGATTTTATGGAATTGAAGAGCGCTTTACCATCCTCTGTATATAGACATAGATCAACACGGGGGTGGGGTTGGACGATGATTTTGAGTAACTCCTTACGTTCCTCAAGTGGCTTACATAGGAGTGATTCATCGTTGGCATAAAGGATATCGAACACATAGTAAGTAGCTGGGTGGAGTTCCGATAATACCTCTATCCTTAGGGGATCGGAGATAAGTTCACGCTCCTCGATCCTATAGAAGTTAGGTCTGCCACCCTCTACGATTACGATTTCACCATCAAGTACGGCCGTATCTCCATGTAAGTCAATATCCCTGGCAATTTCAGGATATTTGTATGTGACAGTATTACCACGGCGGTTAATTATATTAATCGAGGTGCCACATTTCTCGATAATCGCTCGTATGCCGTCGAGCTTGGGTTCAAAAAGATAGTCGTTACTTTCTAACAAACGTTCACCCTTGGCTTTGGATTTGATTATTTTAAGCAATCCCTCTGTGTAGCGATCTTTGAATTTGGTGAGATCGAGCTTTTCTTTGGTAAGTCGAGTGATGAGCTCTTTTGCAAGTGCTAATTCTTCAGAATTTGGGCTCGGTAGTGATATGACCTCTGTAATGCCCATGGAGGGCTTCACCTCCATTGGATAATACACAAAATGTAAGTATAGGCAGTTATCACCAGCTTCTATAGCCACTATGTATTCACGATTGTGGAAAGTGAACCTACCAATCGCTATGCGGTTGAGTTCCCTTAATGCATGATAAAATACGGAGTAAACCTTGGCAGATTCGCCGTCAGGTGCGATATAAAATGACTTCTCGTGGAAAATCATTGATAACAACTCACGTGGGACAAACTCCATAATTTCTATCATATGGGTGGACTTTATCTTTACACTTTCGAAATCAGTATCTTCAACGATAACGTATTCACCTTTGGAGATTTCGTACCCCTTGAGCGGCTTGTGGACTTCTTTATTACAGTGATCACACCACTTTTTGTATCTTAAGGGTGAACGGCAATCCGGACATAGGCTTTTGAACGATATTGCACGACTATGTACAGCAGTGTAGAGTTTAACAGGTATATTAACTAAGGCAAACGTTATTGTTCCCCTCCAGATGGCACGCATATCGAAATAATTATAAGTTGATTTTTTATCAAGTCAAGCTTAAGTCGTGTGTGGTGCGGTTATTTAGACATCTTAACCGAACTTTCTACAAATGCTGGGTCACGTGCAAATGAGATAACAGTATCGTACGAGATGAGCCCTTCATTGTAGAGACTGATCAACGCCTGATCAAAGGTTTGCATCTTCTCTTGTGTGCTCATCTGTACAACGGAGAGTATCTGGTGTGATTTGTTCTCACGGATGAGGTTCCTGATTGCGGGTGTGGCAATTAGCACCTCCATCACAGCAATCCTACGTGTACCGTCACGCTTAGAGACGAGGCTCTGTGAAATTATACCCTGTATGACGTTGGCAAATATGTGGCGAATGAAATTCTGTTGCTCACCCGGAAATACATTTATCACCCTATCAACAGTTTCAGCAACATTATTTGTGTGTAAAGTTGATAACACAAGATGACCTGTTTCAGCAGCAGTTAATGCAAGTGATATCGTTTCAAGGTCACGCATCTCACCCACAAGTATAACATCGGGATCTTCACGTAATGCACTACGTAATGCTTCGGCGAACGATTTCGCATGTCTACCTATTTCACGTTGATTTATGAGGCAGTTCCTGCCTTCGAATATGTATTCGATTGGATCCTCAATCGTTATTATATGTGCATGACGCTCGGAATCGATGCGATCGATCATTGCTGCAAGTGTAGTGGACTTACCGCAACCCGTTGGCCCGGTCACTAATATAAGGCCCTGCTTTTTCCTTACGAGATCGGCTAAAGCTGGTGGTGCAGGTAAATCCTCCAATGTGCGAATACGGGTGGATAACACTCTAACAGCGGCTGCTATGCCTGCAAGTTGATAGAATATATTCACCCGGAAGCGTGCATCAGGTGTAGAGAATGCAAAATCTATATTTTTATCAACTTGCAGCCGTTGCCGTTGATGTGTATCCAAAAGCGATAGCAGCTCATTTTCTAACCTATCATTTGTATATGGTGGTAATGGAAGTGTGGTGAGCACACCATTAACCCTAAGTATAGGTGGATAACCTACACTCAAATGTAGGTCTGAAGCTTCATGTTTAACAGCAAGTTGCAATAATTGTGAGAGCGATGGAGTCTTCTCCATTATCGTGACAGTATATGTGGTGTGATCAATATAAGTAACTCAGAACGCTTTCTTTCTATTTTATCGTAACGGAATAGACGACTGAGTATGGGTATATCACCTAATATCGGTATTTTGCCAGTTGTCCTTATGCGATCTTCTTTTATCAACCCACCAATCGTTATGGTTTCACCATCTCTAACGGTTATCTGGGTGGTAGCTTCACGTTTGGAGGTAACAGGGCGCTCCTCACCAGGTGGGCCACGCCATTCGACGATCTCCTCAACAGATGGCGTTATCGTCATGGTAATATATTTATCTTCGCTGATACGTGGGGTGACTTTTAATGATATGGGAATATAACGTTCAACGTAGGTTACTATCTCCCTACCAGTTGCGGGTTCTATCATCACCTGACGTATTGGTACAGTTGTACCAACCGTTATCACAGCAGGTTGGTTCTCAAGGGTTGCCACATGTGGGTTGGATAGCAAGCGCGATCTACCTTCACGTTGGAGTATTTCGAGCAGCGCAGTGAGTTCAGCTGGTGACAATGTAGCAATCGTCATTTCTTCCCAGTGCATGGCTGGTATAAATGGTAACGGTGTAGTTACGCCTGCCATACGTAACCGCATAGACCAGTCGATCCCCATAGCTTCGTCTTTGGTGAGCCGTGTTTCGATGAACCTCGCTTCGATACTAACCTGAGGTAAGGGTTTATCCATTTCTTTCAATACAGGGATAAGAGGTTTTTAATACTTTCCTTCGCATCAGTAGCATCAAGATGTTCGAGCTTAAATATGCGAGTATCCATCTCAATAGTTTGTGTCTCAGCAAGTGGTTTGACAATAAGTATGCCTTCGGATTCCACAAATGTGCAACCTGCTGCCTGAAGGATGGATTGAAATGCTTCCAAAGGGGTAACTTTCTTCAGATGTACGGTTATGAATCCAGTTACAGCTTCACTTATTACTATGTTCAAGTTGTATCTATCAGCCAACATTTTGAGCACATTGCGGATATCGGCATTCGTTAAGTCAAGTGTGATGAGTGGCGCTTTACGTAGTTTAGCAATTTCCTTAGGGTATAGTTTTTCGACATGAAGTGGGACAATCCCTACAGTTATAGACGTATCGCGTTCTAACACACTGTAACCCTGTATGTTTGTGACATCCATCACGATACGGGTGACGTTTGGCTTGATAGTTGGGTAGCCAATGTCCATCCTGAGGGTATCGTCACCGTAGATGGTAACTAAGGTTACATCCTTTATCTTATCAGTATCGACAGAAGTTAAAGTTACCCCCGTTGCCATGGATGGAATTAAAAGAAATGCGATCAAATAAGTGATCATCATTCTGTAGGAGTTAGTTTTATCTCCATTTCACCCTGTTTGAGGATCACGTATGAAGGGGTGATACGTATCACATGCCAACCACCGATGGTGTCACCTACTTTTACTAAATTATCGTTTATCATGGCAAGACCTCCTTTATTATCCCAGAGTATGCCACGTAGTTGTAATTGTGCCCCTTGAGATAATGTAGGTGAAACCGTTGATAACTTTGCAAATGGATCTTCGTCCCAACTATATTCAACGTATTTAACGGATGGAGTTGGCTCCTCATGAAGTTTTAGCTCTGTTGGAGGCTTTTTCGGAGTGGGTTTAAAGGCTAATTTTCTGCTGGATGGTGGTTTCATAAACCACACATATACCGCATAACCTAACGCACCCAGCAGCACTATAAGTAACAATTTACGTGTCATCTTAATTTATATAAGTCAAAAGTTATTTCTGCCAATACCTGTGGATAGAGGTCAGGTGATGACGATATCTTAATCTCCCTTATAGTGATAGCGTATTGGAGATTTTCAAGCTGTTCGATAAACTTACCTATTTGTATAAAGCGCCCATATAACCTAAAATGTACAGGTAGGCTGCCGCTTCTACCATCACTGATTAGGTTGATATCGGGTGGCTCTATATTTACTAATCGTAAGTGGTAGGATCTGGCCGAATCGGCGATCTCATTGATAACTGTAAGCACCTGTTCGCCCGTTATGAAACGCGATTCGGTAAGTGTAAGTTGTGCAGATAAGCGGTTAACTTCGTCACGGAGTGGGTTAAGTTCATCACGATAGTGACGTACTTCGGAAAGTCTTCTCGAAAGTGTGGTCACTTTAGCCTGTAAGGTGTTGATCGAACGCATTTTAGGTATAAGGAAAAAGTAAAATGCGCCACCTATTATCACTACTATTAGCAAAATTAGTACGATAGTGGTACGACGTTCGTATGCTTTCATTTTATCTCACACTCTATGTCGAATATCAGGCAAGGAATTCTATCAATGGAGGTGTGTGATTTATTCAGTAGTGTGATCGCTGAGAGGTAGGGGGATTGATTAAGGTTGAGCAAAAATTGTGATAGCTGTAATTCCAACCCCACATCGGTACCTACCACCATACCTGAGATTAAGACGTGATGATCGGATAATTCCAGCTTTGTCAACTGCAAATTAGGAGGTGTAATGTTAGATAGAAGTTTCAATATCCCAACATATGGAGGGGTACGTGGTACATCTGGTAATGATTGTAAGTGTTTACGTAGATTGTCACGCCTCTCTACGAGTGAGATGAATTCATTTGCTGTAATTTTGGCATTATTATACTGGATCGAAAGTGAAGTCATACGTTCCTTGAGTATAGACTCTTGAAGGTATAACAACCCATATACTGATATTAGTACAGGTATTGATAGCACTGCAAGTAGTTTAACATAACGTCGATACAGGATAGCATGCCATTCGTATTCGAGTGCACGAGGTAATAGGTTAACATTATTAACATCTATTGCGAATCCAAGTGGTATAGCGAATTCATGTAAAGTAGACTTCGATTCTGCTGGAAATATGCGGTCGATGTTGTACTCATTGCAAGGGATGGTGAACTCCTCTGATATGGATTGAACAAGGTTTTTGACGCTGGCACCATCACCGGTTATGAAAATAGCATCTATGTTGCGATTGAAAGTTGACGATATGTAGTTAAGGGTACGGTTTAGCTCAATAGATATTTTCTCAATAAATGGACGATGAAATGTTCTGAACATCGAGAATGGTATACCTTCCTCAGTGGTCTCATCTGATGGCTCCGGTATACCATATTTCTCAAGTAACTCACTGGCACGATCGGCGTCAATTACCACTACACGGCCTTCGGGTAAGCTTATCGTTAATTGAAGGTCTTTTAATAAGCTTGATACACCAAGCGGTATGGTGCGGCTGAACCATAACCTACCTTCACGGATGTAAACCATAATCGTATAGTCTGTATCTATGTTTACGAGTAAGGTGTTTGGTGGTAGCTCAGGTGTACATGAAGCGAGGTTCCAAAGTGCAAATGATGCATCGCTTAACCTATACGGGAATATGTGAGCTGTATGAAGTAATGAGAGTTCGGATTCGAGTTTATCCTTTGGTAGTGAGAAAATGAACACACGCTGTTTTAGGGTATGATCCTCTATGAATTTGTGTGTAACTTTAAAGTCATAAGCAACAGATTCTGGTCTATCTGTAAGGTATTTCTCAGCATTTAATTCTATTGCATGGAGTAATTCCCTATCGGATAGCTTGGGGAAGATTGCCTCCACATGATGTATGTCGGTTGGATAGGAGACCACGAGTTTATCGGATGGAACAAAATTACCGCGGCGGATGATCTCAAATGCACGTGATTTGTCAGCATCTGTTTTTATTGCCAGTTTTGTGGTATGTAATACACGATAGGTATGACGATGTGGCCGCACCACTACATACTTTACTATGGTTGGTGTTACTTGTAAACCTGATTTACGACGATATACTGGCATTAGAATGGTACCGTGAACCTAACTATTGAACCATCGTTAAATTGGACCGTAAAGTTTGCACCACGCATATCAACTGGAAATGCGAACCCAAGTATGTTATCGCGGAAATTGCGTATTTGTATTGTATCTACAGCACTGGGTGGTATGTAGCGGTTACCTGTAAGTGATATGGTTTGGCCACTGGCTGCACGTGAACCGCCACCATAATTCCATACTGTGAAGCCGTCAATCCTTACACGTTCGTACCATGCGGTCTCATCGTATGTGCAACACATGGAGGTGTAATATATGGTATCAGATGATACGTTACGTATTTCAAATCTGACATTATCACGTCCCAACACTGGAAATGCTCGAGCTGTACCATCAACGTAGACGAGGTTACCAGCACCCGCTGTAGATA
Source organism: Caldifarciminota bacterium 4484_18 (assembly GCA_002256535.1). Classification (GTDB taxonomy): domain Bacteria; phylum Hydrothermota; class UBA3073; order NMUJ01; family NMUJ01; genus NMUJ01. The sequence goes on along the minus strand of NMUJ01000007.1, from coordinate 59,617 downwards.
CCCAGGATGCATTGACGAACCTCACAGTGACATCAACCATAGCACGTGGTGGTACGGTTACGACCTTTACTACTGTATCACTGCCATACATAGCACGTAGATAGTATCTACCGATGGTTACTGAGTCAAAATCTGCTATACCGTGGGGGGTGGGTTGTAGGGAATTCTCAAAAATTCCATCAGGTGCACGATACAGTGAGATGGTTATCGAATCATGTGCTGCACCGGGTGGGTTATCAGCACGATCGACAACTGTTACAAGTATGTGGTTATTGAGTATATCTGAATGGCTGGATGCTATTCTGTATACTATGGTGTCGGGGCCACCTACACTTGTGAGTGTAAGGTTATTATTATCATAGCTATATTCCTCTCCCCACGCATCGTACCTGTAGCCATGGGTATCACCTGCAAACGGTACATCTAAGTATGGGCCATGCCAGTTGGGGTCACCTGGATCTTGGACAAGCTCATTAAGTGAATTCGGTAACCTACCAACATCGCCAACGAAGCCAAAGTCGATACGTTCACCGTTTGCGATAAGGTCGGGGTTACCCACTATAGCATGTGCTATGGATTCCATCTCTTTCATGGTCGCCTGTGTACGACCCTGTTGTAAGGCACCTATAACCGAACGTGTAGCTACTGCAGCTATGATGCCCAGTATTACAATAACTACGAGTAGTTCAGCAAGTGTAAACCCTTCACTATTTTTAATTTTCCTAAGCATCTTAAAACCCAACAATTATATCGTCGTCGGTATCGTTTATACCATCAGGACCTTTACTTCTTATTATGCGACGATCGGGGTCGTAGATGTATTCGTTACCCCACGCATCGTGCAGGTAGTCGCCTGCAAGTGTATCAATATAGGGGCCATGCCAGCCGATACGTGTGTAGGGGTTCCATTCAGGTACGTTGTCAGGCTTACGGGCGAGTGCTTCAAGGTTAGGCGGGGGGCTACCTACATCACCGAGATAACCTACATCGGTGTATTGCCCCCCGCTTATGGCGTCGGGATTGCCAACTATTGCACGTCGTAGCTGTAGTAGCTCTTCTTTAGTGGTATTGATACGAGCTGCCTCGTGTAGCCTAAACATGCGTGGGGCAACAAATGCCGCAAGTATACCGAGTAATACGATCACCATCAGTAGCTCAGTCAGCGTAAACCCAACACGATCATACATATTAATAGGTTATTGTACCGTCGTTGGGATGATAGTAAAATGTATCAATACTACCTGGCCCTATGTACGTGGTATCGTTCACTTTCGTCCAATCCTTCGTGATGGGTGGGTCAAGCACTATCCAGAAGAATGGAACGCTGTCGCTGGCTGTAGCATTATCTGGTGCACCGTCGAGCCTTTCTGGCCATAATACATTTGCCGAGAAAATGTACGTGGAACCAGCGGCTGCACCGGTACCGAATACAGTGTCACCTGTCTCTTCGTGTATCAGCGCATTGTAGTGGAATGCCTGTATACCGCTACGTAGTGCTCCTACAGTGCCTTCGAATGCTGCCCTACGTGCTCGTGTCTGTAACCCGAAATATCTCGGTATCACCACCGCTGCGAGGATACCGATGATCACTATCACCATGATAAGCTCAATGAGGGTAAACCCCTCATTACGTTTTAGTAGCTTCATGCTACCTCCTTTTTATAGCTTATTGGTATTGCTTGTTTTCTGTACATGCATAGCTTAATATAACTAACTTTGTTGTATGTCAATATGCACCAGCGGAGATACCCTGTAGCAAGTTGAGGTATGGTAGAAATACTGCAAGAAAGAAGAAGACGATCACACCACCAAGTATAACTGTGAGGATTGGCTCAATAATACCTGTAAGCCCCTTTAGTGAATATGTAAGCTCACGTTCGTAATGGTCGCCAACCTTATTCAGCATATCGTCGAGCGAACCAGACTCCTCACCTGCATGTATCATTTCGATCACAAGTGGTGGAAACAACCTACTACCACGCATGGCTTCAGCCAAAGGTGTACCATCGTACACGGATTTTCTTATCGATTGGATGTGTTGCTCAAAGTGCTTGTTATTAGCGGTTGTAGCAACAGTGTTTAGTGTCTCAAGTATGGGTAAACCACTTGCGTCAAGTGTAGCGAACATGCGGCTGAATCTCGTCATAAGATCGTAATATATGATACGTCCAACCAGTGGTAACCTTAACTTTATCCTATCCCACCACATGCGACCCGGTGGTGAGTTTATCCATAGCCACCATATGAGTGCAAGCCCGGCGATTGTACCAAGTATCACAAACCAGTAATGTTGAAACATGTAGTTGATACCCACGAGTATACGTGCAGGTAAGGGTAACTCTACCCCAAGTGCAGTAAACATCTGTGTAAACCTTGGTAATACGAAGCCAACAAGCACCACAAATGCAATTATTATACCGAAAATGACCATCATGGGGTAGCGGGTGGCTGCTTTTATCTCGCTACGGGTTTGGCGTTGCCTGTCGAGTAACACAAGTAGCTGGTCGAACACCTGATCGAGTACACCTCCCTTTTCGCCAGCCTTTATGCAGCTTACGTAATAGTTAGAGAATACTTGTGGATGTTTTGCCATAGCGTCTGAGAGTGATACCCCCTCGTTGATATCCTTTGCTATGGATTCGAGTACAGATTTTAAGTACCTGTTAGTAGCCTGTTCGGCCAGCGTACGTATGATTGTTAACATCGGCAGCCCCGCACGATGTAGGGTTGCGAACTGACGTGTTAGGTTGATGAGTTCAACATCTTTCACCCTACTTGTAAACGAAAATTTGCTCTCCTTGCGAACTGGTACTTCCTTTATCTGTATGGGTATGAAGCCGAGTTTGTTGAGATTTTCACGTACTGTGGTAATATCATTCGCTTCAATTGTACCGGTTATAACACGACCAGAAAAGCTCTTGGCTACATATCTGTAGGTCATTGTGTTACCCTTAAAACTTCTTCAAGTGTTGTGATACCGTCAAATACTTTCTGCATACCGGATTCGCGTAATGACAGCATACCGTTGGCAGTTGCAGATTGAGCGATCTCGCTTGCAGGTGCTTTGGATACCACCAGATTACGTATTTTATCATCCACGAGCATGATCTGAAAGACACCTGTTCTACCACGATAACCTGTACGACGACAGTAGTTGCAACCCTTTCCACGATGTAGTGTCACGTTTGGGGGTAGATTTTCAGCTTCTATGAGCTCAGGCGACGGTGTAAATGGTTCACGGCAACGTGGACATATCTTACGTATCAGACGTTGTGCGATTACACCTACAACAGATGACGCTACGAGGAATGGCTCCACACCCATATCGATCAACCTGGGCAATGCACCAGGTGCATCGTTTGTGTGAAGTGTACTCAACACCAGATGCCCTGTAAGTGCTGCATGTACAGCTATGTTGGCGGTTTCCTTATCACGTATCTCACCCACCATAACGATGTCAGGATCCTGTCGCAATATTGCACGTAACCCGTTAGCAAATGTGTAGCCAGCTCTTATGTTAACTTGTGTCTGTCGGATACCCGGTATGCGGTACTCGACAGGATCTTCAATTGTTACAATGTTCTTCTCTGTGGATATCAAGCGTCTCAACATCGCATATAAGGTGGTTGTCTTACCTGAACCTGTTGGCCCCGTAACAAGTATCATCCCGTATGGGATGCTGAGCAGCTTTTCGAACAGTTCCAATTCATTGGATGATAAGCCAAGCTCCTCTACTGATAACAAGCCGGTAGATTTATCCAGTATACGTATGACGGCACTTTCACCATATATCGTAGGTAATGTAGATATACGTAGGTCAACTTCTTTACCATCGACAACAAAGCTACACCTACCATCTTGTGGTATCCTATGTTCAGCAATGTTGAGATTGCTCATCACCTTTATACGCGGTATAATGGCGTTATGGATATGTGATGGTGGTTGTCGCATCAAGTGCAGTATACCATCTACACGTATCCTTATTGCGATACCGTCTTGAGTGTGTTCGATGTGTAAGTCACTTGCACGTTCACGTACGGCACGTGTGAGTAGCTCGTTAAGATACCGGATGACTTCAGCATCTTCGGCGATTACTTCTGGTAACACCTCCTGGGGTAGGGGTTCAGGTTTTACTTCTATCTTCTCGGAGATTGTGGGCTCCTCCTCTACTTGCTTCTTTAATTCATCAGCTGATATGTAGCGCCAGCGTGATTCACTTTTTATAGGTGAAAAGATAGTATTTAATGTTTGTTCGAGGTCATCTTCCTCACATACCATTGTTTCGATATCCATATTGGCCAACCGTCGTATCTCATCTATAGCTTTTACGTCTGAGGGGTTTACCATCGCTATTGTCAATACATTATCTGACTTAAAAAGCGGGATGAATTTCAACCGCCGTAAGGTATCTTCACCAAACATCTTCACAAGTGATGGTTCTATCATAAAGTCGGACAACCTAACAAATGGTACACCGTATTTGGATTCGAGTTCGTCAGCTATTAGTTTGTCCACATCATCTGTGGTCTTACCTTTGGTGTCAACCACAGTGAAATGATCCGACCCCATCGATGGCTTAACTGTAGGTGGGGTTGCTGGTTGTGAATCTATGAATATGCTATTCAGTACATTGTGTAGTTCACGTTCATCACATACCATGGGTTCTATCTCCATATTAGTCATACGTGCTATTTCGTCGATCGTCTTAACATCAGAAGGGTTCACCATAGCAACGGCGAGTGTGTTACCAGATTTGAATAATGGTATGAATTTAAGCTTACGTAATGTATGTTCGTCAAACATCTTTATCAATGTGGGGTTGAGCGAGAATTTACTTAACTCAACAAATGGCACACCATATGCACGTTCGAGGTCTTCGGGTTTTGGCTTATCTTTCATAGCCACCCCCAAGGAGTTCACGTATTTTCTGTAATAAAATATTTGCATCAAATGGTTTGGCAATATACGCATCGGCACCCGCTTCTTTACCGGTCTTGATATCTTCCTTATCGGTACGTGCGGTTAACATTATAACGGGTATATTTCTGTATTGAGTGTGATGCTTGATGAGTTTACAGATCTGAAATCCATCCATACCGGGTAGCATCACATCGAGTAAGATGAGATCTGGCTTCTCTGCACGTAATTTACGCCATCCATCGATACCATTGTAAGCGATTATGACCTCGTAGTTGTTGGCTTCAAGCCTTATTTTGAGCAACTCCACCATCTGAGGTTCGTCCTCAATCACTAATATACGATATTTGTTAGCCATCATGCTGCAGGTATTAGGAATGAAAATGTGCTACCTTTACCTAATTCACTTTCTACCCAGATTTTACCACCATGTGCTTCAACTATCTCCTTCGATATTGATAGACCTAACCCTACACCTACATGGGGTGTAGTGTTATCAAGTTTGACAAACCGCTTAAATATGCGCTTCATATCTTCAGGTGCTATACCAGGACCCGTATCGGATACAGATACCAGCACGTACTTTTTAGGTGTTAGGCTATGTTGCTTGACTATCGGTGAATTTTCATCTACAGTGCAGGTGGATATCTCCACACGACCGCCTTCGGAGGTGAACTTTATCGCATTTGAGACGATATTGAATACCACTCGTCTAATGCGGATAGGGTCAGCATAGATTGCGGGTGTGGGGTTCAGATTCTTCACTATTTCAATATGTTTGCGGTTGGCTATTGGTGATTGTGATTCTATCACTTTTTCTATAATTGGTTCAATTGTTATAAGTTTATATTCATATGAAAGTTTGTGGCTCTCAAGTCTTGAAACTTCAAGCAATTCGTTAAGAAGCGAATTAAGTGAGTCTATATTCTCAATCGCTATTGATAAGAACCGGCGTTGTGCATCGGATAGCTCACCCACGACACCATCGAGTAGGAGCGATATCGCTTCCTTAGCCGATGCCAGTGGTGTCCTTATGTCATGTGAGATGTTTGCAATAAACGCCGACTTCATGCGATCAGCCTCTTTCTGAGGTGTTATATCATGCAGGGTGAGCAGAGTGAACGTTTTATTTCCTAATTTAATGGGTGTTAAGGTAGCCTTCACGATCCTTACGGTGTTGAACTTTGTGATCAATTGCATTTCATGCTGTTGTGTGGATTTCGATATAAGTTCATCATAAGATGGTAGTATATCGTAAATGTCCATCAACTGTATCTCATCCTTTATGTAACCAGTAAGCTTCTCAAAAGCAGGGTTGGAAAAGACTATCTTGTTTTTATATAGAAGACATACGCTTTCATCGATGGTTTCAACCAACTTACGATAGCGTTCCTCTGATTCACGTAGCGCACGTTCGAGCTTAACCCTATCAGTTATATCAACGTATGTGGCTATAACGCCGATAATCTTATCATTCATTATAATCGGGGTAGCTGACATCGCAACATTTACAGGGGTACCATCTTTACGGCACCTTATAGTTTCAGCTACAACGGGTTTACCTTTTAATATCTCTCGTGTGTAACCAGTCGCCTCTTTGAAAGTGTCAAGGCCAAATTTAGCTATAAGGTCGTCAAGCTGTTTACCTATTGCTTCTTCAGCTTTATAGCCGAATAGCTTCTCAGCGGCTGCGTTCCATTCGCAGACCCTACCTTCGTTATCCTGTGTTATTATGGCGTTAGGGGCGCTATTTATTAAGCTTTCGAGATATAATTTACGTAACTCAAGTTCCTGTTGTATATGCTTAAGCTCGCTAACATCTTTAAGTATAGCAACATATTCATCCATACCCGTAAGGGGTACATGTGATACAAGGCAATCTACTATAGAGCCATCTTTCTTTATGACTTTTGTCTCGTAAACACCGGAGATACCGTTTTGAACTTCTTCCCATTTTTTCTGCATGTAGGGGTGTAACTCCTTTGGGACGGCTTCAAAGAAATGTCTACCTTTTACTTCATCGAGTTCATACCCGAGTATCTCCCTTAACCGCTTATTTGCGAATCCGATTGTACCATCCTTCTTTACTGTAAAGATAAGGTCTGGTGTGCTATCAAGGATAGTTTGCAGAAACTCTTTGCGGCTTTTGAGCTCCTTCTCGATTTGCTTACGTTTGGTGATATCTCGACAAATAATACGAACTACACGCTTTCCTTGTGGCCCACAATGTACAGAAGCACGTTCACTGACATACATTATACTGCCATCCTTACGAACTTTTCGAAATTCAAGCTTCGAAACCCCTTCTTTCTTTCTCAGGATCTCATCGATTTGTCGTTCCACTAATGGAGCATCATCTGGATGGAATATTATCGATATATGTTTTCCAATTAATTCTTCCTTCTTATAACCTAACATCTCTGCACCCAGGCGATTAACTGATAGAATTGTACCGTCCTCTGCTATTGTGAAGTACATATCAGGAGCGTTATCATACAGATCCATATAACGGGCTTCACTCTCACGTAATGCTTCTTCTGCTCGTTTAAGTTCGGTTATATCAATAAGTGATGCAATGCTTTGCTTGGTCCCAGGTATCATACTGACGGTTATATACATGTATTTGAGGTTACCGTGACGGTCGATGAACCTAAACTCGTAATTCCCTGGTGCTTTACCCCCCTTCTTCCTTCGTTCATAGTGGTAACGTTTCATACGCTCAACATCGTCTGGATGTACAAATACTGTCCAGCTCATTTTACCTTCGATTTCAGCCCGTGAGTAACCAGATAGTTTTTCGAACTCAGCATTTACCATGGAGATAGTGGTGTCTTCTTCAAGAACCATCATCGCAGTACCGGTGCTCTCAAACATAACTCGATACTTCTTTTCCGATTCTTTAACCATATCATACATGCGTGCTTTAGTGATGGCCAGTGCAGCTTGTTCAGTAAATACTGAAAGTAGTTTCAGTTCATCCTCGGCGAACTCTTTACACTCGTGTAGCATGACACTGGCGACACCTAACACTTCCTTACCTGCTTTAATCGGTATAGCAATGTACGATTTTAAGTTGTATTTCTTTATAATGTGTTCTTCCACTTCCCGCGGGAGGCCGAGTTTACTGAGATCTCGTACATAATGGATCTTGCCGTCCATCGCCGCCAATCCACTTATATCATATGAATGTTTACCAATGGGTACTTCTTTTCTATATTTTAAATATTCTTTGCCCAACCCTCGTACTACTTTTGTTACAAGCACATTTCTGTCTTTATCAACTAACCGTAATGAGCAACAGCAGGACCCCATAATCTCAACTATAGCATCTATTATTTTTTCTAATGTTTCCTTTAACCCTATCCCTAAGTTAATGAGCGTAGAAGTCTGTAAAAAGAGCTCAATTTTACGCAGATTCTCTATTGCAATCGCAGCTTGGTCAGCGAATATCTCGAGCAGTTTAATATCCTCAAGAGTTGGCCGTTTACCAGTTACTGGGTTATCGGGTGAAATGAACCCCAATATTTTGTCATCTTTTCCATAAATTGGTATAAGTAGTAGGTCCTTTTCGTGCCAACCACCAGGTGTAATCTCTTTTACGGGTGTTATGTATAATTTGCTTGGATATTTTTTAAGCTCCTCCCAGTGTGTGTGATCTATGTAGTAGGAGCGGCTTTCAGCTACAGTCTTTGCATCGTAACCCGCTACGGCAACAGGTCTTGACGTCATCGTATCATAGTCACGAAGTGAAAGTATCACCTGACGCCAACCGAGTTCGTTTGTGATCGTATCACATATAAGCTGTAATAATTTATTTAGATCGCGTTCTAATAACAATTTACCAGTTATGTTGAGGACACTCTCGATCTGTTTACGACGCTGTTCCTCCGAACGCTTTAACTCGGTTAAATCCTCTATGAAGAGCACCGCACCTTGGAATTTACCATCTTCAACGACTGGGATGCCAGTCAGTAGCAAGTGGGACTCTCTTTCATAAATTGACTTGAACCACCCTATTTTTTGTATCTTCTTACCTTTGAGTAAATCATCAAACAGCTCAGACAATCCTGTCTCTTTAACCGAAGGAAGTTCTCTAATATCCATACCTATAGCGGATGATTCTTCGCCGGGTGGTACACCAAGGATCCGCTTCATTTCGGGATTCTCATATACGATACGTAGGTGGGAGTCGAGTTCTATCACACCTACTGGACATATTTCCAGTAATTTGCGATAAAACCTGTAACGTGAAATATATTTTCTACGTAGAGAGACGAGCATGTTCTCGAGACGGTTTAATTCACTAACGTCACGTAGATTCAGTAATATCTGTGGTTCCTTTGTGGGTAGCCATAATAATGATAATTCAACTGGTATGAGATTACCGGCGTGAGATTTAACTTCCAACATCAACGTAGAGTTTGTGCGCTTATCAAGAGTATCAATAAATGCTTTATGGTATTTCTTGGGTATAAGTGTGGCGAAATTCTTACCTACAATAGAGTTCGATTTATATCCGAGTGATCGCTCTACCGCTTTGCTGATCTGCAGTATTTTACCGGTGTTATCCAACAACATGAAATTATGTGGTGAAATCTCCAATAGCATCGGTATAATGTTGTTGGTATCCCCTTTCATTTGTTGATCCCCTCAGCTTTCGTTAATTTATTAATCGTTTTAGCGAGAATATCAAGCTTGTCCCTTATGCGGTTTAGAATCTTATCGTAATGCTGGCGGGCAGCTTTGTCTACAAGTAAGGTAGATACACAGTCTCTGATAATGTTCAATGTAGGTGTCACCTCAGCCATTATTTTTGAAACATATTCACGACGTTCACGTTCGAGTGCTTTGAGGTTATCATATGCAGCTTGTAGCTCCTTCGTACGTTCATCTACGAGCTGTTTTAGCTGTCCATGTAAACGTGCATTCTGTAGTGCTATAGCAACCTGTGCAGCTATGATTTCACAGAAGTTAAGATCATCATCTGTGAAATGCTTACCTTCACCCATCCGGCTAATGGTTAATGCACCAAGGACTTCGTCTTTAAATATGAGAGGTACACACAGGAGAGATTCTACTACAGGTGGTGTATCTGGTACCTCCATAGCTATATCGCTGAGATGCGCATCATTCAGTATGGCACCTTTGCGGGATAAAATCACCTTACCTGTAAACCCATCACCTGGCTTAAGTGTGAGCGCAAGTATTTGCCTCTTGTAAAGGCCCTCCACAGCTACGGGTTTGATAACATTCGTGGATTTATCAAATAGCGAGAAGACGGTACGATCGGCATTCAGCAACTCATGTACACGTGAGGTGGCCAACTTTACAACACGGTCAACATCAGGGGTTATAATAAGTAAACGGTCTATCTCAAGCACGGTGGAGATTTCGGATAACTTGCGATGTAAAGTTTCCCGCAGTTGTGCGTCTTCGGTTATATCCTGGATAACTGTTATGACATACTGGACGTTGCCGTGCGCATCTTTGATAGGCAATTTCTTTGTACGGGTGTGGATGAGCTCACCTTGGTATTCGGTAGCTTCCTCAGTAATTAGTGGGTTGCCGGTTTCGAACACTTGTTTGTACTCCTGATCTACACCACGCTCAAGAAGGAAAGGAAATAGCTCATAAAGTGATTTACCTACCATATTGGCTGATTGTAAATTGCCACGGGTTAGTTTATCCCAGTATTTGTTTGCATAAATTATCTTCATGTCACGACCCACGATGTGGATTGCAACATCAAGGTTGTCACAAATTGACCGTATTACGCTTTCTTCTTCACGCCCTGCCATTGTTAAAGTCTCCCGTAATTGTCAAAGGACACATCTAAGGATGGCGTAGTATCAACAATATGAATGTGGCAATCGCGAGGAAGGGTGCGAACATCAATTTACGCTTACGTGAAAAAATGGCATAAATTAGACCGATGAAAGATGCAAGAAATAACACCCATAACGTAAGATACCAACCTATATAAGCACCTATCATCGCGAGTAACTTCATGTCACCACCACCTATTGCATCTTTCTTAAACAAGATTTTACCCATCACACTTAAAATATAAACCACTATTCCACCTGTCAAGAGTCCAAGTAATGAATCGATGATTTTACCCTGTACGGTGTTGAGGATGACACCGATAGCCATACCGGGTAATACTATTGTGTTCGGTATGATACCCATTTCTATATCTATGAAAGCTGTTACAAGTAAAAACGATAGCAGGACAAGAGTAATAAGTAATTTCAATCCAACCCCAAATATGTAAAAACATAAGCTGAACATACATGCAGTGAGTAGCTCCACGGTGAGGTATCTTAATGGTATGGTAGCACCACAGAAGCGACACTTACCTTTCAATAAAATGTAGGAGATTATAGGTATATTATCGTACCATGGGATGGTGTGGCCACACATTGGACAGTGTGAGCGTGGTGAAATGATCGACTTTTTCCTTGGTATCCTGTAGATACATACATTGAAGAAGCTACCGAATATAGCACCAAGTATGAAAAATGCCGCCAGCCATAGAATATTATTAACGTGTAAGTACATATCTCATGGTGGATAGCTTACCGATGTACAATGCACTCAGTGTGAGCAACATCACCAGTTTGGTGGTACGTTGAGCTATCTTAAACACTATGGTAACCGGAGATCGTATAAGCCGATAGTATACGAGGCATAACAGTGCATCCAGTGGCAATATTGATATCAAAAAGTAATGTGTATGAAATACCTTAAAGAATATGAAGATTGACATCACTATGAAGCCTGCTATACCGATACCTATAATCACAAGGGTTAACTTTGTTGAAATTATGGGTAGACTTTTGATACCAGCAGCACGATCACCTTCTATGTCTTCACCATCCTTCATCAATTCACGTGCCAGGTGTAGTGCTACCGCTAACAGGTAAAAAGGTAGCACAAATTTTGGGTTATCTACACTCAACCCCCCATATATGAAGGGCAACCCGCCCGTTATTGCTACTATAAAGTTACCCGCCACCCCATACCTACGTAAGTAGAAATTATATAGCACCACAAGTAACAACGTTATAATAGCTATGACGTAGAAATTGAACGATATAAACCATGCCACTGCAAGTGCACAAATCCATAATATAAGGCTCTCAGTGAGTGCAGCCGCACGTGTAACCTTACCCTGTGGTATCGGGCGTGTGGGATGAACAATGCGATCGATATCTACATCACGTGCATCGTTCATAAGATTGGTAGCACTTATTGCCAAAAATGTGAATATAGCAGCCAGATATGGGTTTATCGAGTTCCATGGAAATTTTGCAATATAAGCAGCTACGAATACTGTAGCTACCCCTATTATTGCGTTATGTATACGCCAGCACTTGAGATGATCAACCCAACACCTTCTTGTAGATTGCATCTATATGACGGAAGTAATGTTGAAGATCGAACAGTGAATCGATCTCGTTTTCGTCCAAATATTCACGTATGTTAGTATCCTCCATCAACACATGCTTGAAATGCTTACCAGTTTCGTAGCTCCTAAAAGCGGCACGTTGCACCATATCATATGCGGATTGGCGGGTGAGCCCTTTCTTTATGAGTGCCAACATGACAGCTTCCGAAAATATCACACCCTTCGTTAATTCTAAGTTACGCTCCATATTGTCACGCAGAATTCGTAAGTTATCGATATTGTCTTTTGTTTTCTTGAGCATATAGTATACCAATGTGGTACTTTCAGGTAAAATTATCCGTTCAACACATGAGTTCGATATGTCACGTTCGTTCCACAACACCATATTCTGTAAGGCTGCCATTATGTGGCTACGTACGATACGTGCTAACCCACACATACGTTCACTTAGGATGGGGTTCTTCTTATGCGGCATGGCGGATGACCCCTTCTGGCGTGTACCGAAGAGCTCCTCCACCTCATGTATCTCCGTACGTTGTAGCTGACGTAACTCAGTTGCTATCTTTTCAAGTGATGTCGCCATTAGTGCTTTCTTCTTCAAACTCTCCAGTAACTCCTCTAATGCAGATCGGATGGCTTCACCCGCTTCCAGCATAAGGATTGCAAGTGCAGTATCGACCATATCGTACGATGTTAACCCATAATGTAGCTCTTTTGCAGGTTCACCTACATAGGAGGCTACATTTGTGAGAAACGCTATAACATCGTGTTGCACCTGACGTTCGATTTTCGCAATCTCCTGGATGTCAAATTTTGCACGTTCCTTTATCAGCTCTACGGTATCACGATCGACTTCACCCAGCTCTGCACGTGCCTCGAGAAAGGCAAGCTCCACTTTTAGCCAAACATTATACTTGTTTTCCAAACTCCATAGCTTATCAAACGGTGGTAACGTGTAACGTTCTATCATTCACCCAATATACGGGCGGCTTCTTCCCAATCCTTGATAAACCGCTCTATCCCCACATCTGTAAGCTGATGTCTGAACATCTTCTCGAGCACATTGAACGGCATCGTCACAATATCTGCACCTATAAGAGCAGCCTCTACCACATGCATCGGGTGACGTACTGAAGCGACAATCACCTTACTGATAAATCTGTAATTCTCGAATATAGTGACAATCTGTTCAACTATACGCATACCGGCGTCACCTATGTCATCAAGCCGCCCTATGAATGGGCTCACAAAATTGGCACCCGCCTTAGCTGCAAGTATGGCTTGGTTGGGTGAGAACACTAAGGTGGCGTTCACCTTTATGTTGAGTTCATGTAGCTTGCGGATTGCACGTACACCGGTGGTTGTCACAGGTATCTTCACGATGATGTTGGGATGTATGGAGGATAGGTATTTTGCATCCCTAACCATGCCGTCAAAATCGAGTGATACACCTTCTGCACTTACAGGGCCGTTGACCAGCTCACAAATCTCATAGAGTATATCCTCTTTCTTTCTACTGGTGCGTTTTATCTCCCTCGCTAATAGGGTAGGGTTTGTGGTTACACCATCCACGATACCCCACTCTACCCCTTTACGAATCTCGTCAAGGTTGGCAGTATCGAGGAATATCTGCATTACTGCTCCCACCAGATTTCATCTTCCGTACGCTTTATCTTCTTATTGAGTACATCGATATTCTTACGTGCATATTCAGCCCAGTCAGGGTCGCCCATATTCACTACATTAGTGAATATCGATCTCGAACGCCTATAGAGGTCGAGCGCTTCACGTAATCTTTTCTGTTTGTAAGCCGAGTCACCACGTTCGCGGAAAAGGTCACCCTCAAGTGCAAATATTATAGGTGTTTTAATGCCATGTGCTTTAGCTATTCCTATATATCTTTCAGCTTCCCCAAATGCCTTTATCTTTATATCCATACGTATAAGCTGGTAATAAGCTGGCGCATAAGTGGAATCTTTCTCTATAGCGGTTAGATATAGGTTACGTGCAGCTTCATAGTTAGCGGTACCTTCGTAGCAGCGTGCGAGCTTCACACAATATTCGAGATTATCCGTAAATCTCTCATGCAGAAATTGCATATGCGGTAAGGCCTTATCAAACTGCTCCAATTCTATATATGCATCGGCAAGCAACTTACGTGAATCGATATCCTCTGGATGTTCCTCTACCAGCGATGCTAACATTTCCACCACCTTATCGTATTCGGAGAGTGCTTCGTAGATCTTCGCCATCCTGTATTTAACGCCTGCGAGGTTGGGTTCACATTCTAATGTTTTTTGATAATATTCGAGTGCTTTCTCGGTATTACCCAATTTTTCATACGCATAACCCAACCCATAATAGGCTTCACCATAGGAAGGGTTGAGCTCAATCGCTTTATTGTAATACTCGATAGCACGTCCGTAATCCCCCATTATAGTGTGAAGTTTACCCAACCCATAGTAAGCTTTGAGCTCACCAGGTACAGCCTCCAGTAGTGCAAAATAGACAGATTCGGCTTTCGCAAATTCACCCATATTGGTGTAGGATCTGGCCAACATCACATATGCTGATACATAGGACGTACTTTCTTCTATAGCTTTGGCGAAATTCTTGACTGCATCTGGGTACATTTTCTTCTGATAGTAGTCGTAACCAAACGAGAAATATAATGTGGCCTTACTGGGACGTGCCGCTTCCTCAGGTGCGGTGGGAGGTGTAGGTGGTTTCGTCTCCTCTGGTGGTACTGTCGCACATGCTATAATAAAGGATAAGCTTAATATCCACCATACACGCATTTTGGCTCCTTTTTCTAACATGGATGAATCCTTGCCAACCATCCTTTTATAATAAGCGCTGGTTGAGAAATGACAACCCTATAATCTGTGGTGGGCTTAGTGAGCTTGACAAAGACGGATCTTCCCATATTAACTAAGTGATGCGATGCCACATTTTCACACTTTTAGTGTGTGCAACCTTGTGGGGTATCTACGAATTTGCGGTTGGTGGGTGGCTCTATGGATACCATATACCGAAATCCTCAGTATATCTCACAGCAGGTGCACTTCTATTGCTTGGTGTAAGTATGAGATTACCGATAGGTTCAGGTGCGATCATCTCTGCAATCGCTATGTTGTTCAAGTTTATGAACCACCCATTCTATGCATGTCATATGGTAGCAATTTTCCTTATAGGGGTGAGCTACGATATATCACGTATTTTATGGCGTAGGCATAGCTCACGTAACTACTATCCTGTAGTTGTGGGTTTCTCCACTGGTTACCTATCGGCGATAACGTTCAGCTTGACTATAACCTATCTGGTTCAACATCCACATTGGGTGGGTGGGCTTCCGCAGGTGATAAACTACATAGGGGTGCAGGGTACAATGTTTGCGATGGCTGGCACGGTTATGGTACCCTTAGGTGTGAAACTATGTGATAAGACATATGGGTTGAGCTGTATAGCATTACATAGGCCCATTGGTTGGTTCGTTATTAGTCTACCGTGGATATACTCGATAATACGGTTGGTTAGGTCTTTTGGATAAAGCTGGCACCCGTATCTCAAACAGTGTTTGCCAGTTAGCTTCGCTCGTATAGGCTATACCGAAAGTTGGTGCTATAATTCGAGGTTGATACAATATCCCCAATTCAGGTGATACAAGGAGCCCCAACATCCAGCGTGAGGTATGGCCTCCTATTTGTGCATAATAGCCAAACGGTATTAGAAATATATCCTCAATGTAAAAGTTGGGGTTCCACCATCCCTTACGTAGTTTGAATACCCTATGGGGTAACTCGCATTCTACTGCAAAATAGTGATGTAAACCACCAATGTTTATCTTAGACAAATCTGGGCTACCGTATCCATGAGAAAGTCGTACCCATATTTTGTGCGTAGGGAAGTGACGCTGTATGGTGATATCAGCCCAATAATCTACCCCACGTTTACCTATTGTGAAACGATAACAATTTATACCACTCGAAAAGTCCAGCTGTAACTCTGCTCCTACCACACCTTTATTATAATTATTATAAGATAAGCTTATGCTACCATACCGCCATAATGATGAAAGCGCCATATGATAGGGGATGTTCACTTCCACACTTAAGCCGGCATCGTATATTACTGTCCATGAGATAGGCACGGGTAGCATCAACCATAGTTCCAAATATGGGGTTACTTTATGTGTTTTCAATGAGTAGCCCCAATACGTGAGTAATGTTGAATACCCCATAACATCGCTACTATATGTGAGCAACCCTATATTCCAACCCGCTATCGTGTTATGGTATGCTATAGGTAACCTCACCTGTGGGATAAGCAATGGGACGCAATTTTCGACAAAGCAACCAGTTCGGATGACCACACTCTTGTTAAAGGATGGCACCCGAGGTGCTTCCTCTTCTAAAGAATATAGAGAAGATAAAGTACCTAATTTGATTAGGATGAGCTTAACCTTTGTCAAGTCGAACCCTTCTGGGTACAGGCTCACGTAATAAAGTGTATCACCGTGTGGTACCGGATACAAAGCTACACCCGTATTACAGACCTTATAGAGGTGACCACCGTTAAGGCTATACGCATATATTCTGTAGGTTTTACCATAATTAGCGACATAGAAAAGTAGGCTATCCTGTAAGATGGGTGATTTTTCAACCCATGGTGTTGCTATCAATGGTTTGATGGTATGTGTCTGTTGGTCCAAAATACCAATATTCCAGCTGGTGTTATATCGTTTGTATGATACGATCAATCCCGTAGGTGTGGCAATGAGTTCACCAATATTCGCATTATGATGTGATATGTGGGTGATACGATCACCTTCATATTTGTAAATATCGCACGTGTGGCCACAATTCTTTACATAGTAGATGGTGCCATCATCTACAGTGAAGCAACATAACGCATCTTGTAAAACAGGATGACGTTCACCTGTACGTAGGTTATAGACCCATATTTCGGATTCGTAACCCCAACTATCATCATATGTATTAGGGTAGCCGAAACGCAATTTGTAGATTGCATAGTAGAGTGAATCACCCTCTACGCTGAGTAGCGGCATAAATGGTAGGTTTGTGAGTAACGATTTCTCTTGGCCAGTTTTTATCTCATATGCAGTTAGGGTCCAAACCTGCCTCGTGTGAAGTGGTGCATCTTTATATCCGTATCTGCGTAAGTAGAAAATCCTACCATCCTTCATCACTGGATATGCTACATACCAGCCATCATTGGTAAGCCTAATACCATTAAATTTGTACGTCGATGTTCGTAAATAAGATCGCCAATCCCTCCATATAGCGGGCCAACTTTTGCCAAATGTGGACCTTGCAATACGGTCGAGATCGAAGTAGGGTAATATTGGTACCCTGCAAGCTTTACTTGAGTAAGATCTAAAAAACTCTCTAAATGTATGCTTACCATAGCGATAACCTATATAGTCGAAGAGTGTACCACCGAACAGGTAGATGTTGTCTAATGGAAATTCATAGGGATAATGTGTGATTTCAGCCAACGATGGTACACGCTCGTGATATGCAAGCACCTTCATATAATCATGATAAAGGCCATCGTTTAGCCTACCCTCGTATGGTACATATTGTGATTCAGTAAACACTGTAATACCTTCTATTATCCAGCCGGGTGATATCATATTTGGTAACGCTATTGCACCAAACAGATAATACAGGAATCTGTTCCAACCATACACCATACGTAGATGCGATATATGGGTGAACTCATGTATACCTACTAAACGCCACCAGTTACGTAGCGACCCAATATGGAAATTGTAAGGTAACGGTGTGGATGCCATAACCATGATGCGATTGGATATTGGGTCAGCAAACCCTGTGGTTAACAATCCCAAATCCTGTATACCGACACAAACTATACCGGGATCGTAGCCTATGAAGTTGATCACACTATCGTGATAGGATTCAAGATAATATGCGAGCTCGATGGCGGATTGGTGGTAACCCGGTGGATAAAATACCTTATAATGCGTAGTTTTGATCACCTTCAGTTGCCACAGGTTAAGCGCTAATAAAAGGTACACCACCATTAGTGGTTATCATATCTACTCAATCTACTGTATATCGTGAGCCATTCGTCTGGGGTGAGTTGATCCGGCCGTTTATCACCGGAATTATCGAACTTATATTGTGTGAAGATATTTTTGAGCTTCTTACGACGTGCGGTGAACCCATGTTCTACAAACTTTATGAACCCCCGTGGTAGATCGAGTTCGTTGAACTCTATCTTGATGACCTCTGAGAAGATTTTTGGTCGTGGATAAAACACGTGCGGTGGTACAACAAAACATCGTGTTATATGAGTCGAAACTCCATATATTACAGTAAGTGCAGAGTATTTCTTGGTACCAGGGGTGGCAAGCAATTTATCCACCACATCTTGGGGTAACATCAACGTAACATCCTCAATATAGTTCTTTTCATGTATGAGCCACCGTAAGAATGGCGAAATTATGGAGTAAGGTAAGTTGGAAACGATTTTTACTTTACCCTTTTTATACAGACGCGGTATATGCTGTTTCAATATATCAGCCGTGATAAGCGTATAGTTAGATGCAGTTAAGGTACGCTTAAGATAGCCAGCGAGCAACGGATCACGTTCAACCAATATCAGGTGTTCCACTTTTGGTAGCAAATAATTTGTAAGTATACCAAGACCTGGCCCTACCTCAATGGCTACCTTATTTGTAACCACAGCAATGATGGCAATATTTTGGGCTATTGTTTCATCCAAAAGGAAAGTTTGCCCCATGAGTTTGGTGGGAGTTATGCCAAGTTTACGTAATGTTGAAATTAGTGCTTTTCTATCCACAATATTGCTATTGTACTAATTTAAGGTCGGATCGGGTAAGTTCAAACTTTTCGTATGGGATAGATGATCGTATTTTTATTGATCGAGTAGCGGGTTCATAGATTATGGCATCGATTTGTCCAAAATACGTGGGTAGATTCTCGACCACCATGGGTTGATATCATCAATAACCTCAGCCCATGCATACGTACCGGGTACGGTTTGATGCTGTAGGTACCAATCTAATATCATATGTGCACGCTGTGGTTGCCTAAGTATAAGATAGCAGGTGGCCAATTCTAACCCATATGGCCAAAAATGCTTCTGGTGGTAGTATCCACCACCATAAGGTTGTATCCACTTCTTGAAGTAGTAATCGAACGATTCGCGTACTAAGGTGTTGGAAGTATCCACCAGCCTACCAGGCCACAATAATGGTGATGTACCACGTGCCATTGATGAGGAGTTCAAATCCTCTGGACCATTCGGTATCCATTTGATTTTTTTACGTCTTATAAGTATCTGTATGGAATTAAAGACCGAGTTAAGTAGCTCCGATGCAGCAGCTTCGTATCGGTGGCTATCCTGTTTGCCCAATATCCTGCTTATGAATGCAGCATCACGTAACCCTATGACACACCAGAAATCGTCCCAGTAATGATGCCATTTGTCAGAACCGAGGTCTTCCGCCGACCACGACGGTGGTAACAATCCATAGTAAGGGGTGTTACGTAGACGTTCCTTGAGCCGACGAGTACGCTGTTTTAAAATATATTCGGCAGCACGTTGGATGTGTGGATAGTAAGTTTTGAGCATTTCCTTATCACCTGTAAATCTATAGTATTCAGCGATGGCGAAGATGGCTTGACCTTGTGAATCCCATTCCTTTAGACGTTTGATGGGTTTTACAGGGCGTAACCTGTCGTCCAATATAGGGGGAAACTCTCCAGTAGGTAATTGACCTTCCATAAAAGTTGGTAAAGTGCGTTTCACAAAATCTGCATACCCATAGCGTAACAGGGCAGCCACAATATATGCGGCGTCACGATACCAGAAATAGTTGTAAAACGTAAGTCCGGGACGTAATTGGTTATCGGCCATGTTGATAAGAATGTAAGCGAGCGATGCATAGATTGCATCAGGTAACGGTGCTGGTATATGCCAACGTGTCCTGTAAAGTAATGTCCTCCAGTACGTACGTACCTTATCTATGGGTAAATAAATGGGTAACCTATGCAACAGAGTGACGGCAGAGCGACGGTCCATGGGGTCGATATTGAAGCGAAATTTGATATGTTTGCCGGCACCTGGTGCCATCCTTAGGTTGTACATCAAGGCACCACTTAGTAATTGGGGTACCTTATCGTCACCTTTGGGTGATAGTTCATTACCTTCGAACAACGAAGTTATAACAAACTGCGGGTTACCTTCTACAAATATATGGAATTTATCATTGATCGATAATATACGATCGGCGTAAGAGAGGTGAGAAATAGCGCCCATCTGCTCGTTAACCCTAAACGGACGTACTACTAAACCCAATACTACTTTATGTCGGGTGGGGGAGAGGTTTTCAACATCTACATTTATGAGACCTATGCCATTGGTGGCACCATCGATTACGGTTAAGGTGTTACGCATCAATATATCCTTATGATGGAACTCAAATATCGATATAGGTAAGTGACCACTGTCAAGATGATGTTCAATTTTGTTCAGAGGTAGGGTCTCCGGTGTGATCAGCTCGTCGTCTATCCATAACCAGAAGTTTAAATAGAAATTCCATGTGGTTGCCATAATTGAGCCATCAACACCACGTAGAACTTTCTCGCTATGGTTGGGTAACCCCGTAACTGTCCATCCACGTAGCCCATGACACCATCCCGGTAGTATGGCAGATTTGATAAACTTGGTAAGGGCTTGTTTATCCATCATTATTAAGATACCTTAAAATTAGGGTGAAGTAAACGTTGTCAACTTCAATTTGGATGCTAAGAGTGCAAAAATAGCTGCTTGACGGGTTCAAGCATGTTGATATTTTATCAAAGAAGCGGGCATAACTCAGCGGTAGAGTGCCGGCTTCCCAAGCCGGTGGTCGCGGGTTCGAATCCCGTTGCCCGCTCTATGGGCGGTTAGCTCAGTTGGTAAGAGCGCCACGTTGACATCGTGGAGGTCACTGGTTCGAGTCCAGTACCGCCCATTTATTTTTATCCATGAAAGTAAAAATCAAAGGCGAAGTAAAGGAAATAGAAGAGGGTGAACGTTTAATTTCAATACTGTCAGAACCAGAAATTATTGCAGCAAGGGTTAATGGTAAGCTGGTAGATTTGTCGTACCAACCGCAAGAAGGTGATATAATTGAACCCATAACATTTGATGACAACGATGGTAAACAAGTATATTGGCACTCCACCGCACATATCATGGCACAGGCGGTTAAGGAGTTATTCCCTAACGCAAAGCTCGCAATAGGGCCAGCCATTGAGCATGGGTTTTATTATGACTTCGAAGTTGATAGGCCATTTACGACAGAGGATTTGGATAAAATTGAGGCTAAGATGTACGAAATTATAGCGAAAGATCTTACGTTTGAAAGGCTTGAATTACCGCGAGATGAAGCACGAAGGATGTTTGAGGAGCTGGGCGAGAAGTTCAAAGTAGAGCTTATCGATGAGATAACGGATGATGTGGTTAGTTGCTACAAACAGGGAAATTTTATCGACCTTTGTAGGGGGCCACATGTGCCATCTACGGGTAGGATAAAGTATTTCAAACTATTATCTACTTCAGGTAGTTACTGGCGGGGTGACGAGACGCGCGAACGTCTACAAAGGATTTATGGAATATCATTTACCACCCAGGAAAGATTGGTACATTTTCTGCAGCTGCTGAAAGAGGCAGAAGCTTGTGATCACCGTAAATTAGGTACACAACTGGAGTATTTTAGTATTGGTGAGCCAGGTCCTGGATTAGTGTTGTGGCACCCTAAAGGTGCAACAATACGTAGGATAATTGAAGAATTTTGGATAAAAGAGCATATCAAACGTGGATACCAACTTGTCTATACACCACATATTGCAAAGGCGGAGCTGTGGCAGATATCTGGACATTTTGAGTATTATCGTGAGAATATGATCACATTTAAGATGGGACAGGAAGACTATGTTTTGAAGCCAATGAACTGCCCTTTCCATATCCTTATATACAAATCGAAAGTACGTAGTTATCGCGATTTACCGATTAAATACGCGGAGTTAGGTACGGTTTACCGATATGAACGTAGTGGTGTATTACATGGGTTGTTGAGGGTGCGAGGGTTTACCCAAGATGATGCACATATCTTCTGTCGGCCCGATCAGGTGGAGACAGAAATTTGTGAAATAATAGAGCTTGCACGCTATATGATGGAGAGATTCGGGTTCAAGGAGTACGACGTTACATTATCGGTAAGAGACCCAGCAGATAAGAAGTCATTTGCAGGAAGGGATGAAGATTGGCAGCATGCAGAAGCGGCACTTGAAAGCGTTTTGAATAAACTCAATATACCTTACGAACGTATGGTAGGGGAAGCTGCATTTTATGGACCCAAAATTGACATACACTTGCGTGATGCGATGGGTAGAAAATGGCAAGGTCCTACGATACAGTTTGATTTTAATCTACCTGAGAGGTTTGACGTAACCTACATAGGAGCTGACAATACACCACATCATGTGATCATGATACATCGTGCAATATTGGGGGCAATGGAGCGATTTATGGGTACGTTAGTCGAGCATCATAAAGGGGCGATGCCGTTTTGGTTAGCACCCGTGCAGATAGTGGTGGCCACCATTACTGATACTGCAATCCCATATGCACAGAAGATTTACAAGAGATTGACAAGCTTAAATTATAGGGTTGAGCTTGACACAAGTAACGAGAAAATATCTTATAAAGTGCGTATGGTAGCTGGGAAAAAGATACCCTACATGGTGATTGTAGGGAAGAAGGAGATGGAAAGTAGGCAGGTTGCGGTTCGCAAACGTGGTGAAGGCGATCTCGGTTCTATGGAATGGGATACATTTATGGAGCTCTTAAGAAGTGAGGAGAATCCGCTTACCTGATGGGATATTACCGCGGACCGCTACGAAGACCTAAGAAAAAAGGTCCACGAATAAATGAACAGATAAGAGTAAGTAAGGTGAAACTGGTAGATGAGAATGGTAGATTGGTGGGTATTGTGAGTATACAAGAGGCTTTACGACGTGCGGAGGAGGCGGGGCTCGATTTGGTTGAGGTAGCACCAAACCAGTTTCCTCCAGTCTGTCGGATTATGGACTATGGGAAATATAAATATCAGAAGGAGAAGAAGGAAAAGAAATCTACCACAATAAAAGTGAAGGAATTGAAGTTTTCACCACAGATCGAGGACCACGATTTTGAGGTTAAGCTACGTAAGGCACGTGAATTCTTAGAAGAGGGTGACAAGGTACGAATAGTGGTTAGGTTTCGTGGTAGACAGGCTATACATATGGATGATGGTAGGAAGGTACTGGAACAGTTCATAGATGCATTGTCTGATATTGCTAAGGTGGAGCATCCACCAGCTATGGAAAGTTATCGCAATATGGTGGCAGTGATTGTACCTAAATCCAAGAGAAAGTGAGGTGAAGATGCCCAAACTTAAAACTAAGAAAGCGGTGACGAAAAGATTTAGGATCACAAGAAGCGGCAAGATATTGCGGTTACGTGCAGGTGGTAGCCACCTTATGCGTAAGAAGACAGCTAAAAGGCGACGTGCACTACGTAAGAAAGATGTAGTCAGTCCAGCAGAAAAGCAACGGATACGACGACTTTTACCGTATGGATAGGAGGTAATATGCCGAGAGCTAAATCCAGCCCCAAGACCCGTAAGAAGAAATGGATGAAACTTGCGAAAGGATACGTTGGCGGACGTGGTCACTTGTATAGGGTGGCGAAGAATGCAGCCATGAAAGCACTTATGTACAGCTATATTCATAGACGACAGAAGAAACGCGATATGCGACGCTTACAAATAGTGAAGATCAACGCTGCATGTCGACAACATGGTATAACTTATAGTCAGCTCATACACAAGCTAAAAGAGAAGGGGATAGATCTTAACCGTAAAGTGTTAGCAGAATTGGCTGAAAATCAACCTGATGCATTTCGTGCGCTGGTGGAGGAAGTGGTAAGTTAATGAACGATACTGAGATATTGGAACGTATCGGCAATACGAAAGAAAAAATATTAAACGAAATACATAAAATCATAGTGGGACAGGATCGTGTTATTGAAGAAATACTGATAGCATTGTTGTCGGGTGGCCACATACTCATTGTAGGGGTGCCGGGGTTGGCTAAAACTCTGATAGTTAAGACGTTAGCACGTGTGTTATCGTTGTCGTTTTCAAGGATACAGTTTACACCCGATCTTATGCCATCAGATATCACTGGTACGGAGATACTGGAGGAAACCGCATCGGGTGAACGCTATTTTAGGTTTGTGAAAGGTCCCATTTTTGCTAACATTATACTGGCGGATGAAATAAATCGTACACCACCCAAGACACAATCAGCGCTACTTGAGGCAATGCAGGAATATAAAGTTACAGTGGCTGGTAAGGACTATGATTTGCCACGCCCGTTTTTTGTATTAGCTACACAGAATCCTATCGAACATGAGGGTACGTATCCGTTGCCAGAGGCACAGAAAGATAGGTTTATGTTCCAAGTGAATATATACTATCCAACCGAAAACGAAGAGGTCAAAATTGTAGAGACCACAACCATAGGGTATGAACCTGAAGTTTCGTCCGTCCTCACACGTGAAGAAATATTGAAACTAATGGATGTTGTACGTCGCATGCCGGTAGCACCTAAGCTTATCGAAGAGGTAGTACAGTTTGTCAACCTCACCAGGCCATCAGAAAACAGCAGTGTACCCAAATTTATAAAAGAGTGGGTAAGCTGGGGTGCAAGCCCACGTGCATCACAATACTTGATATTAGGGGCAAAGGCACGTGCGTTGCTCGAAGGGCGACCGGTACCGTCATGGGATGACGTAAGAAGTGTGGCGCTACCTGTATTGAGACATAGGCTCATACTTAACTTTGCAGCTGAAGCTGAAGGTGTAACAAGCGATATGGTTGTCGAAAAATTGCTCAACCTTGTATGAGTTATACCCTATTATTGTTGATACTGGTATCCGGTAGTGGATGGGATCGTTTCAGGGATTGGTTGGAAGATACAATACATAAAATCTATAATTGGACACAAAGGATCGAACCTGATGTGGGGTTGGCGTTTATTAAATTGCCAACCACAACTTATGAGTGGTGCAAATATTCAAACCCAGCTGAAGATGTTGATGAAGGGTTATATTCTTCGTACACACGATACTTTATGGGAGACGATTGCTTTGCATTTAAATGGGTACGTAAGAACAACCGTAATCTTTACAAAGTAAGTGGATTAGGTACAGGTATTGCAGATATGGAGTTACGGGATGAAACTGGAAGATGGCTACAAGCTTACTATGGTGTATATCAAGTTGTGCTTACCTGTGGTTATACACGTGTATGGGATAATACAATGGTTGGTATTGTACCTAAATTGATCTACGAGAAGATATACGTGTCGAGCATTACGCATTGGGCGATAGGAATAGGTATAACACACAGACCCAGTGAAAAATGGGAGATTGGATTTGTGGTTGATAACCTGGGACCCATTGGATACTACACTCCGGAAAGATACTACAGGGTGCGGTTACCTATCGTGTTGGCGATAGATCTAAGTTATAAAGGGAGCAACTTTACAGGTAATCTTGAACTACGTAAAGATAGTGATACACCATTGTTCTATATCATCAGTGGGAAGATGGAGGTGACGTCGGATTTGAAAATCAATGTGGGGATACCTATCGCACATAGGACAAGGGTCTGGAATGTAGGGTTCGATTATAACTTAACCGCTAAGGATATACCTATCACCTTTTCTTACATGTTGGGTGGATGGCACTATAACCTGGGATACGTAAGCACAATCACAATACGTTTGAGGGTTTGATATGTTTAGGCTCATAGTTGGGGATAGGTTTGCTGCTGCACATAAGCTTAGTATTTGTGGTGAGGAGCTACATGGGCATAATTTCCGTGTGTGGGTGACTGTTGAGGGCGATAATTTAGACACCAATGGGATGGTCGTCGATCTACGCGTGTTAAGAAGGTGGTTAACTGAGATACTTAAAGAGTTAGATCATAGGTATTTGAACGATTTACCCTATTTCAAAGTGAACCCACCAACCGTCGAGAATATCGCGAAGTACATTTTTACAAACTTGAACCGCAAAATACCAGATAATTTAAAATTGATACATGTAGAAGTTTGGGAGGACGAACGTCAGGGGGTACGCTACTATGAAGGATGTGCAACGTGAGAATGACGATCGATGCATACCCATTGATAAAGTAGGTGTACGTGGCCTATCGTATCCTATACTTTTGCGTGACAAGGCGCATGAATTTCAACACACTATTGCAAGGGTGAACATGTACGTGAATTTGCCACATAATTTTCGTGGCACCCATATGAGTAGGTTTGTTGAAATACTTAACGAGTATAGGGGTGAAATAGCGATACAAAATATTGGAAAGATTTTACACCGTATGAAAGAGATGTTCGATGCCGAATCTGCGCATATAGAGCTGTTTTTCCCATATTTTATTGAAAAGCAAGCACCTACATCTAATCTTAAGAGTTTGATGGGTTATAACTGTGGGATTATCGGTAGGTTCAAGGATAGAATCAAACTTTACCTGTGGGTGGAAGTACCAGTAAATACAGTATGTCCATGCTCTAAGGAGATTTCAGAAAAGGGTGCACATAACCAACGTGCTTACATAGGGGTGAAGGTGCACTTTCGTGGGTTGCTGTGGATAGAAGATCTTATCAAGATGGTGGAGGATTGTGCATCCGCCCCTGTATATGCGTTGCTCAAGCGTGAAGACGAGAAGTACGTCACTGAATGGGCGTATGAACATCCTTCATTTGTTGAGGATGTAGCCCGTAACGTAGCAGTTAAGTTAAACAATGACGAGCGTGTACTTGGATATGAAATAGAGGTTGAGAGCCTGGAAAGTATTCACAATCACAACGCTTACGCTTATATCAAACGTGAAGGTTAGGCCTTTACAAGTTCGGCACGTATGTCGGATATACCGGCCATTGCGTTACGTGTATCAACTATCAATTTGGCATGCTGTGCGATCATCCCATAATCGTAAGCGGTATGATTTGTTGTTATGATGACAGCATCATACTTTTTGAACGTCTCAGGAGTAAGCGCTACAGAACGCATTTTGTAACGATACTTGCGGGTGGGTGGTAATTCAGGTATATGTGGGTCGTTATAATCCACAATAGCACCATGTTCGCACAATAGTTCGATAATTTTAAGTGCGGGACTCTCACGCATATCATCCACGTCCGGTTTGTAAGCTACCCCGAGTATTAGTATATTGGCACCTTTTAATGATTTACCATGTTGGTTGAGTGCGTGGATGGTTTTATCCACCACAAAATATGGCATTGAGGTATTAATTTCACCTGCAAGCTCGATGAAGTGGGTATTGAGCCCGTATTCACGTGCCTTCCATGTGAGATAAAATGGGTCGATTGGTATACAGTGGCCGCCAAGCCCAGGTCCTGGGTAGAAAGGGTGGAAACCAAACGGTTTCGTAGAAGCTGCCTTGATGACTTCCCATATGTCGATACCCATGCGATCAAATATGATCTTCAACTCGTTTACAAGTGCTATGTTGACTGCACGGTAGATGTTTTCAAGTAGTTTTGTCGATTCCGCTATACGGGGTGATGATACAGGGACGGTCTCCTTAACAATTTGATCGTAGAGTAACTTCGTAATTTCCAGGCAGGATGGGGTGACACCGCTCACAACTTTGGGTATATTGGCTGTGGTGTACTCTTTATTGCCAGGATCCTCACGTTCGGGAGAATACCCTAAAAAGAACGTTTCACCTACTTTTAGACCTGATTCCTCAAGTATAGGTAGCAGCTCCTCTTCCGTTGTACCAGGATAGGTTGTACTCTCCAGTACTATATGATGACCCGGCCGTAAGTTATGGCTGATGGTATGGGTGGTGTTCAATACGTAAGATAGGTCAGGTTCGTTGTGCTTACCAAGTGGGGTTGGTACACAGATTAGGATGTGATCGGCCTCTCTTAACCGGGTGAAGTCAGTGGTTGCCTCGAGGTATCCCTTCTCCCTGTAGTGGCTTATGAAATCAGAATCTATGTGTTTGATGTAACTTTGGCCTGCGTTTATCATGTTAACTTTAGCCTCGTCAATATCGAACCCGAGTACCTTGAACCCTTTCTTCAGGAATTCACGTGCAAGCGGTAACCCCACATAACCTAACCCTATTATGCCGATCTTCGAACGGCGATTTAAAATTTTATCCCTTGATGCCTCGACGTACCCCATGTGGACTCCTTTTACTCGTTAACTTACTTCGGTGGGTTGCTCCTTGGTCAGTATTTCTTGTAGCTGGGAGCGAAACTCTATCATCGGTATCCTTATATGTTTGGATTGTGCTACCTCTATAGCTTTGGAGTAACCTGCATCTGCATGACGTGCGATACCGATACCTGGGTCGTTGGTGAGCACACGTTCGAGTTTGAGGTCTGACATTTTTGTGCCATCAGCTACTATAACCTGACCTGCATGAATGGAGTAACCTATACCTACACCGCCACCATGGTGTACTGAGACCCAGGTTGCACCCGATGCAGTGTTCAGCAACCCATTGAGGATAGGCCAATCCGCTATCGCATCGGAACCGTCCTTCATCTGCTCAGTTTCACGATAGGGGGAGGCAACCGACCCAGCATCCAAATGGTCACGCCCTATCACTATGGGGGCTTTGAGCTGACCTTTACATACCATGTGATTGATACGTAAACCAAACTCAGCACGTTCACCATAGCCTAACCAGCAGACACGTGCAGGTAACCCCTGGAAGGGGACCTTCTCCTCGGCAAGCTTGATCCACCGTGTAAGTATGTCATTCTCGGGGAACAGTTCCAGCACGGCACGATCTGTACGGTAGATGTCTTCGGGATCACCGGATAGGGCTACCCACCTAAATGGGCCACGTCCTTCACAAAATAGTGGCCGTATATATTCGAGTACAAAGCCGGGTATGTTGAATGCATCTTTGACGCCTGCCTTAACGGCTTGTCCACGTATGTTATTACCGTAGTCGAAAGCTACTGCACCTTGACGTTGCATATCGAGCATAGCTTCCATCTGGCGGGCGATCGATTCATACGCAAGTTTAACGTAGGTATCGGGGTCACGGTGACGTAGGGCAATCGCCTCCTCGTACGTCATACCACCGGGTACGTAGCCGTTAAGTGTATCATGGGCAGAGGTTTGATCCGTCAACAGATCCGGTATTATGCCACGACGTACAAGCTCTGGATGTGTGTCGGATGCGTTACCTACAAGCCCTATTGAATATGGTTTTTTCGCTTTTACATGTTTATCAACAAGCTTTAGGGCTTCGTCAAGATCCCATACCATGGTATCGACAAAACCCTGTTTTAGACGACGTTCGATACGTGCGGGGTTGACCTCCACAACGAGGGCAACACCACCGTTCATGGTGATAGCAAGAGGTTGTGCGCCACTCATACCGCCCATACCTGCAGTGAGTACAAATTTGCCACGAAGTGTACCATCAAAGTGTTTGCTGGCAGCGGCAGCAAACGTCTCGTAGGTACCCTGTATTATGCCCTGGGTACCAATGTAGATCCAGCTACCGGCAGTCATCTGACCGTACATTATCAATCCCATAGCTTCAAGTTTACGAAAGTGATCCCAATCTGCCCAGTTAGGTACAAGTAATGAGTTGGCGATCAACACCCTTGGTGCCCATGTGGATGTATGGAATATGGCGACCGGTTTACCGGATTGTACGAGTAAGGTCTCGTCTTCATCCATATTCTTGAGACTCTCGACGATTGCCCAGAAGCACTCCCAGTTACGGGCGGCTTTGCCGGCACCTCCATAGACGATGAGCTCCTCAGGTATCTCAGCTACGTCGGGATCGACGTTGTTCATCAACATACGTAGGGGGGCTTCGAGTAGCCACGATTTGCAACTGAGTTGAGTACCACGGGGTGCATGTATTGGTCTATAGTCCATATTACCTCCTATCTTTATAAGTTACTAAAGAATGTGGGCTGTCAATGATATGGGGGGGTGAAAGATCATCCCCTACGCCACAGGTTGATGGGTTTTATTCTTGTACAGTTATTACGTGGTAGTAACTTGTTCGGTACCACCGTTGTGATGTAGTGCCATCCATTATCATGGGCGAGTTGCTGGATAAATGGTATGAAGATTGGATCTTTCTCTTTGACCCATAGATAAGCCCTGTAGCGGTCGTCCCATGGCCATTTTGTGAGGTAGAGATAATATGGCAGGTTCTGTACGGTTCCATGTAATGCGAAGAAACGTGTTACTTTGTAGCGGTTGAGTAGCTTTACCTCCCAGGGTACTATTTCCCAATGCTCACGTGAACATTGGGTTTTACCCAGCAATAGGGTGAATGTGGTGGGTAATTTACGTGGGGTGAAGGGTAGCCTCTCGTATTTTAGGTGCCAGTTCCTGGCATGCAGCTTTACATAGGTTTGAGGTAAGTGTAATCTGAACCCCCATTTGTCGTAAAAGCTCAACGCAGACTCTTCTGGCCAGGTAGTTATGTAAGTTACACCTATTCGACTTGCATACTGTACTATGTGGTTCATCAAGCTGCTACCAACCCCTCTATTTCGATACTTTAAGTGTACCCATAACAATGAGATATGTAATATGCGGGTGTGCCATTCATGGCTCTCCCACACGTCCGCTTCCCCTATGGGGTATTTAGCTACGGCGAGAAAGATCTTACCACCACGATGGGTGACACGTTTGATATACTTGCATGCGGTAAGTGGATGCATCCAGGGGCCACCATGATACCAACGGGTGTATGGGTCGGTGGCTGCAACAACTTGTGAAGGTGCATCCGATAGATGTATCTGTGTAATGTGTCCCGCATCACGAGGGTATGCTAACCTTATCTTCACCATGGCCATGGTGATAATATAAGGTGAGGTTGAGTTTGGTAAATGTTGACGGTATCGATATCCATAAGAAATTAAATAGATGGAGGAGGTAAAGATGGAACTCGAGGTTGTGAAGTTGAACATACCAAAGGATGCCAATATAATCGTGGGGCAAACACATTTTATCAAAAGTGTGGAGGATATCGGTGAAGCAGTCGCAAGTGCGGTACCGGGTGTAAAATGGGGGCTTGCATTTAATGAAGCATCGGGTGCACGCCTTATAAGATATGCGGGTAATGATGATGAATTGATAGAGGTTGCGAAGGAGAATGCTAGTAAGATAGGGGCAGGTCATACCTTTGTGCTTATCATGAGGGATGCGTACCCGATAAATATAATGCCACACCTGAAGCGCGTACCGGAGATATGCCAGATTTTTGCAGCAACCGCCAACCCGCTCGAAGTCATTGTGGTGAGAACAGAACAAGGTAGGGGAGTGTTAGGTGTGGTGGATGGGTTCACCCCAATAGGTGTGGAAGATGACACGGAGATAGCTAAGCGTAAGCAACTTCTACGTAAGATAGGGTATAAGTTTTAAGGAGATGATATGGGGTTTAGGATATTGGTGATAAATCCAGGTTCTGTATCCACGAAGATAGCGTATTTTGAGGACGAACGTAAAGTATGGGAAGAGAAGTTACACCACCCCATCGAAGAGTTACGTAAATATTCGAACCTTACCGAACAACTACCTATGCGTAAGGAGATCATAATTGAGAGCATGCATCGGCATGGATTACGTGAGGTAGAACTTTCAGCAATAGCAGCAAGGGGTGGGTTGTTGAAACCGCTCATGAGCGGTGTGTACAGGGTGAATAGACGGATGTTGGATGACCTCAGCAGCATGAAGTATGGTGCACATGCATCTAACTTGGGTGCAATCTTAGGGGTTGAGATAGGGCAACCATATGACATACCCGTCTATATTGTAGATCGGTGGAATATCAGTAGGTATACACAAAGATGGTAGGGTTGTGGATGTCAATAATGCATTGAACGGTGAGGGACCATTTACGCCTGAAAGGACAGGTACACTACCCGTGTGGCAGTTGATCGAACTTGCTCTATCCGGCAAGTACAATAGGGAACAGCTTTGTAAGAGAATAGTAGGGCAAGGGGGGATGGTTGCATATCTTGGTACGAATGATTTAAGGGAAGTGAAACGCAGAATAGAAGCTGGTGATAATGAAGCGAAACTTATCTACGAAGCTATGGCATATCAGATAGCTAAGGAGATAGCGGCGGGTGCAGCCGTTTTGAAAGGCAAAATAGAACAGGATTTTGCTGACTTAATTAAAGAGAGGGTGGGCTTCCTCGCACCGGTTAAAGTATATCCTGGTGAACGTGAAATGGAAGCGCTTGCTTCTGGTGTACTGAGGGTGTTGCGGGGTGAGATCGATGCACATGAATACACTTGATGAAGATCCTAACCCATAGTCCAGAAGAGACAGAGGAGTTTGGTAGGAAGTTAGGACTTAAACTTAAAGGGGACGAACTCATAGCACTGTATGGGGAGCTGGGATCAGGGAAAACTGTGCTGGTGAGGGGTATAATTAAAGGTGCAGGCTGTACGGATGTGGAGGTTAAGAGCCCATCATTCATATGGGTGGTAGAATACGAATGTAGGTTTAAGGTGTTCCATGTAGATCTATATAGAGGAGAGATGGATTTCCCACTGTTGATAGGGTGGTTGAATATTTGCCAGGTGGACGTATCGATATATTTCTGGAGATAGTTGGTGAGACTGAACGTGTGATTGAGATGAAAGTGGTTCCGTTGACAGGCGTAAGTTAAACGTATTTTAATGAGAAATGAAGCTACCGGAATATTTGAGTAGAGAGTTACTAAAAAAATATGGGATACCGTTTGGTGAAGGTAAGGTGGTGACTTCCAAAGATGAAGCAGTAGAAGTAGCGAAAGAGGTGGGGTTACCAGTAGTGATCAAAGCACAAGTGTTAGTAGGTGGTAGAGGTAGGTATAACAGTTAAAAAGGTACTGGTGGCAAGGGCGATCGACATTACAAGGGAGACTTATATAGGGGTGGTGTTGGACCGTGCACGTCAAAGTGTAACAGTTATGGCAAGTGATGAGGGTGGTGTGGATATTGAAGAGGTAGCGAGAGAGAAACCTGAGAAGATATACAAGACGACAATCGATATGGGGTTGTTTGAACTTATGCCGTATCAGGCGAGGCAGCTGGCGTTTAAGGTATTTGGGGAACCTGAACTTAGGAAGCAAGCCACAAGGATATATTTGAACCTATTCAGGGCATTCAAGGAGAACGATGCTACGCTTGTGGAGATCAACCCATTAGCAGTTGATACAGCAAGTAAAATATATGCGTGTGATGCTAAAGTTATAATCGATGACAATGGGTTGTATAGAAGGCAAGAACTTATGCGTGAGCCAGAGGAAGATGAGGTCAAGGAATGGGAAGCCAAAAAGTATGGGCTGAGCTATATAAAATTGGACGGCAACATAGGGTGTGTAGTGAATGGGGCTGGTCTCGCTATGGCTACTATGGATATAATAAAGCGATATGGGGGGGAGCCTGCTAATTTCTTGGATATTGGTGGAAGTTCGAGCCCTGAGAAGGTGATGAAGGCTATGGTTAGGTTGACTGGGACGAATGAGGATAAGGCGTTGAAGATACTCGAAAGTGCAAACCTTATCACGGTACGATCTATGAAGGAGGGTGCAATGAAGGTGATAGAACTGGCAGGGAGGGCAAAATGATAGAAATAAGGATGCACGGTAGGGGTGGACAAGGTACAGTGGTAGCGTCTAAGATACTTGCGGATGCATTGGTAAAAGAAGGTAAGTTTGCACAGGCGTTTCCGGAGTATGGGGTTGAGAGAAGAGGTAGACCGGTGGCTACGTTTTTGAGGGTGAACGACTGTAGGATATTTTTAAGATGCAAAATATATCACCCAGATATGGTGGTGGTACTTGATCCCACACTTATTGAAGGTGGTGTTAATGTGTTTGAAGGGTTAAAAGATGGTGGTAAGGTGCTTATCAATACACCACGGGAGCCAAGTGAACTTAACCTAAACGTGAACTACAGTATAGCAACTATTGATGCTACCAGTATAGCTGTTAAGTATGGGTTGGGATCAAAAACTGCACCTATCGTGAATACACCGATGGTGGGTGCATTTGCTGCGTGGTCAGGTGTAGTGTCGAAAGAGGCGATACTTAAGGCAGTCCATAAGCTTGCACCCGTCAAAAAAGAGGAGAATGTGAAGGCAGCTGAAGAGGCTTATGAAATTATGAAGAAGAGGTTGAGATGAAGAAGGAAGCTAAGAAGATAGAATGGGCAGGTGTTGAAGATATGCCACCATTGGCTGTGTCATTAAGTAGTATGCGAGTTAACAAAACTGGAACATGGCGCCAGATGCGACCAGTGATCGACTATGGGAAATGTAAAAACTGTGGAATATGTTGGAAGTACTGTCCCGAACCTGCTATTGTGATAGAAAATGAGCGTTTTGTGATAGATTATGAGTATTGTAAGGGATGTGGCATATGTGCGGTGGAGTGCCCGTTTGGCGCCATAAGTATGGTGTCAGAGATTAAATAAAGGAGGAAAAAATGGGTAAGGTTACATTATCAGTGATAAAAGCGGATATTGGTGGATATGTTGGCCACTCTTCTATGCATCCAGCGCTTATGGATGAAGCGAAGGAGGAATTAGCTAAGGCAAAAGAGAGAGGGATCATCAAAGATTATAGGGTATTGCATTGTGGAGACGATCTGGAACTCATAATGACACATACGAAGGGTGAAGATAACCCGGATATCCATAAAACAGCATGGGATATATTTACCGCATGTACGGAGATTGCAAAGAAGATGGGCTTATACGGAGCGGGTCAGGATATACTTAGTGAGGCATTCTCAGGCAATGTGAAGGGTATGGGACCGGGTGTGGCGGAGATGGAAATAGAGGTAAGACCCAGCGAACCTGTGATTGTTTTTATGGCGGATAAAACATCACCGGGGGCATGGAATTTCATCCTATATAAGATTTTTGCGGATCCGTTCAACACGGCGGGGTTGGTGATAGATCCTAAACTTCATAGTGGGTTTAAGTTTGAGGTTTTGGATGTGTATGAGCACAAGAAGATAGTGTTTGATATACCTGAAGAGATGTACGATATGCTTGTTTTAATAGGGGCAATGGAGCATTACATAATAAAGCGAGTCTTCAGAAAGGATGGTAAGATAGCGGCTGTGTCATCGACTCAGAAGCTATCGATGATGGCTGGTAGATATGTAGGGAAGGACGATCCGGTACTTATAGTGAGGACACAGAGTGGCTTCCCAGCAGTAGGTGAGGTGTTGGAGCCATTTACGAATCCACATCTGGTGGCAGGATGGATGAGGGGGTCTCATCATGGACCGCTTATGCCTGTGGGATTTGGGCAGGCCAATCCAGCAAGGTTTGATGGCCCACCACGAGTTATAGCAGCAGGCTTACAAATAACGCAGGATGGGATGCTTGTGGGGCCACGTGATATGTTTGATGACACGAGTTTCGATGAGGCACGTCGTATGGCGAACGTTATCGCAAACTATATGAGGGCACATGGACCGTTTGAGCCACATAGGTTAGGGCTTGCCGAAATGGAATATACAACGTTACCACAGGTTATGGAGAAGCTCAAAGATAGATTCGTACCAGAAGAGTGATGTTGAAGCGGTTGCCTCTCCATGAGAGGCACGTGGAGCTGGGTGCGAAGATGGGTGAGTTTGCGGGTTTCTACATGCCCATGTATTATCGTGGGGTGATAGAAGAGGTACGGGCGGTTAGGGAGAAAGTGGGGATGTTTGATGTATCCCATATGGGTGAGTTCAGTATCAAAGGGAAGGAGGCGGTTGAGTTCGTTAACTACATTACAGTAAATGACGTGGGTAAACTGAGACCATTTTCAGCACAGTATTCGATGATGTGTAATACGGAAGGTGGTATTGTAGATGATCTAATCGTATACAGGTTGGAAGGGGATGAGTTTATGTTGGTGGTTAACGCTACAAACATAAGTAAAGATTATGAATGGGTGAGGGAGAATAGCAGAAGATTTAATGTGGAGGTGGAGGAGATCGATAATGTGGAGGTGATGGTATCTCGTACAGGATATACTGGGGAGGATGGGGTGGAGATTTACATATTATCCGAAGAAAGTGTGAAGGTATGGGATAGGTTGATAGAAGGGGGTAAAAGGTACAATATGGCAGTATGTGGGTTGATTGCACGGGATGTGTTGAGGTTAGAGGCTGGGTTACCACTGTATGGGAATGATATTAATGAGGCCACCACACCATGGGAAGCAAAGTTAGGATGGGTTGTGAAACTCAACAAGGGTGAATTTATAGGTAAGGAGAGTTTGAAGTTGAAGAAGGAGAAGATAACAAAACATAGAGTAGGGATAGTAGTGAGAGAAGCAAAGGCCGTACCGAGGAAGGGGCAGCTCTTATATTTCGGGGATGAGGAGATAGGATACATTACGAGTGGGGGATATTCGCCCACGTTGGGATGTGGAATTGGTATGGGATACGTCAATATAGCGTATGGGGTGGGGACCAAAGTGGAGGTGGATATAAGAGGGAAACGCGTGAATGCAGAGATGGTGAAACTACCTTTTTATAGAAGGAGTTAGACTTAACGGGATAAAAATGGTAGAGAAAAAGAGGCCATTTGTAGCGATTGAGGATCTGGAGAAAGTTGCGGATAACAAATATAAGGCGATAGTAATAGCAGCTAAGGAGGCGCATAGGATATTTCGTGATTTTAAGATGTTAGGTGGTGAGATAATGGGGGGTGAGTTGCGAAACTTTAGCCTCGAAAGCTTGAGGAGGCTCATTGAGAAGAAGGTGGTATGGAAAGAGAAAAAAAAGGAGAGGTGATACTCGGTATTACTGCGAGTATTGCTGCATATAAAGGGTTGGAGGTTGTGAGGTTGCTCAGAAAAGAAGGGTATGACGTGAAAGTTATATTAACACCGGATGCTAAACAGTTTGTTTCGCCACTTGTAGCGGGGGTGCTGAGCAATAATGAGGTTTACAGTGAGTTTTTTGTGCCACAAACTGTACCAATACATGTGAAATTGACAGATGCTGACTTGGTGTTAGTGGCACCCGCCAGTTACGATTTTATTAACAAAGTGGCGGCTGGTATTGCAGATAATGTGTTATTGGCAACAGTTGCAACAACAAGGGCGCCGGTGGTGTTGGCACCTGCCATGGAAGAAAGGTTATGGGAAAATAAAGTGTTGCAGGAAAATATCAGAAAGTTGTCGGAAGTTATGGGGTATAAGATAATAGAGCCGGAGGAGGGTGAGCTGGCATCCGGTAAGATTGGTAAGGGTAGGATGCGTAATCCCGAAGAGATAGTGAGATTTGTGAAAGAAATTCTGGATAAAAAGAGTTTAGCAGGTAGAACTATAGTGGTGACAGCGGGACCTACCAGAGAGTATATAGACGCGGTGAGATTCATATCGAACCCAGCTTCAGGTAAGATGGGCTACACTATAGCGGAAGAGGTTAGAGATAGGGGAGGACATGTTATACTGGTATCTGGACCAACAGGGTTGGAGAAACCGATAGGAGTTGAAACTGTGCAAGTGGAATCAACCGAGGAGATGCTCAATGCGGTTATCGAAAACTTAGAAAAGGGGACAGCATTGATAATGTGTGCAGCACCCACAGATTTTAGGCCGGTCAAGAGATATGAGAAGAAGTTTAAAAAAGATGTGAAATTTGAGCCTAAGTTCGAACCTACACCCGATGTGCTGGAAATCACAAGAAAGCGATATCCAGATAAGATTATGGTTGGATTCGCATTGGAGACAGAATTTATGGTATGGAATGGGGTAGAGAAGCTGAAAAAAAAGGGGCTCGATATGATAGTTGTTAATAACCCAAAGACATTTGGTAGAGATGATATTGAGGCAATAATTGTGGATAGAGAGCTTGAAATTTGGGATATTGGTAGAACATCGAAAAGAAAATTGGGCAAAATAATTGTAGATAAGGTGGAAAATTTTTTATTTTTTGATGAAAATTGATAAATTAAAGCAATACTTTAAGAGTGAAGAGTTTCTATATAGCGAATGTACTGAAATGCAGACCACCGGGGAACCGGGATCCCCTACCGGGGGAGATAATAGCATGTAAAGATTATCTAATACGTCAGATCGAAATTATAAAGCCCAGCATAATATTGACATTGGGTAAGTTTGCTACATCGGTAATATTGGAGAAGAGTAGGTATGAATTCAGTAGACTACGAGGTAAAATATGCGATTGGAAGGGGATTAAGGTGTTGCCAACATTCCACCCAGCAGCACTGCTTAGACACGGAGGTTGGAAAAAAGAGGCATGGGAACACCTTAAATTACTAAAGAGACTTTACGATGAAAGAGAAGAAAGAACAAATTGAGGCATACGAACCACACTCAGTAGATGCAGAACGTAGCCTGCTGGGTGCTATGATGATGAGTAAAGACGCTATAGAGAAGATGATAACCATACTTACACCTAATGCATTCTACCTCAAATCGCATCGCCAAATCTTTGAAACAATAGTCGAAATGTATGAATCAAATGAGGTTGTCGATGTCGTTACATTGGCTGAAAAACTGAGAAATAAAGGGATATTAGAGGAAATTGGTGGAAAGGAGTTTTTAGCCAATTTGTTGGAAAGTGTCGCCTCTCTGGCGAATATTGAGTATTATGCGCGTATAGTTGCAGACAAGGCTGTTTTACGTGAGATGATACGGGCGGGTAAGAGGATCATAGAGGCAGCGTATGCTATGCCTGAGGATGTGGATGAGACGTTGGATGAGGCGGAGAGGCTCATATTCTCTATTAAAGAGAAGAGAATAAAGAAGGGGTTCATACCTGTACGTGCGGTGCTTACGGATGTGTTCGAGATGATAGAGAAAGCGTACAGGGAAAGGAGGTTCGTCACTGGTATACCTTCTGGGTTCAATGATCTTGATAAATATACTGCTGGTTTCCATGATAGTGAGTTTATTGTCTTAGCAGCACGCCCGGGTATGGGTAAAACAGCATTTGCACTTAACATTATAGAGCATCTCGCGGTACGTTCGGATCCATCTGTGCCGGTTGCATTCTTCAGTTTAGAGATGTCAAAAGAGCATGTTGTACAGCGTCTACTATGTATGCATGCACAGGTGGGTATCCATAAAGTACGAACCGGTAACATAACACAGGAGGATCTCTCCCGACTATACACTGCATCGGGTAATCTCTCCGAATCTCCCATCTTTATTGATGATACACCGGCAATATCTATACTGGAATTGCGTGCAAAGGCACGTAGACTTAAATCACGAGAAGATGTCAAGCTAATAATAATCGATTATCTACAGCTTATTACATCACACCGTAGAATGGAGAATCGTCAACAGGAGATAAGTTTTATATCCAGATCGTTGAAAGATTTAGCCAAAGAGTTAGACTTACCGGTGATTGCAGTATCGCAGCTATCGAGGGCTGCTGCGCGTGAGAAGAGGCCACCAAAGTTATCGGATTTACGTGAATCCGGTGCTATAGAGCAAGATGCAGATATTGTGATATTTTTACACAAACCGGAGACAGAAGCTGAACAGAATATCTTCCAGGTAATTATTGGTAAGAATCGTAATGGTCCTGTGGGTATAACACAGCTATATTTTCAGGAAGATTATACACGGTTTGTGGAACTTGAGAGGCAATATGAAGGCACTTAGTTATGTAGGGGAGCTTACACTATTTATATGGGAGGTGCTAAAGCGTTTACCGAGGGTTTTCAGTGTGATACCATATATTATCAGTGAAGTTTGGAAGCTTGGTGTAGGTTCGTTATCCATCATATTGATAACACTTTTTTTGGGTGGATTCGCCACTGCGTATACGGCTGCTACTCAGGGTGAGGGGTATCTCCCTGAAGTATACATAGGTATGGCAGTAGCAAAAGCGTTCTTTATAATGTTAGGTCCATTATTGACGGGGCTGCTACTTGCAGGTAAGGTGACGTCAGCTTTAGCAGCAGAGATAGGTAGCATGAGGGTTACCGAGCAGATAGATGCGCTTGAGACGCTTGCCATAGATCCTTATCATTACATAATATTGCCAAGGATAATGGCGACATTGATTGCTACCCCGATATTGACGATGGTGGGTGAAGTCTCCGCCATGATAGGTGGTGGGATATGTGCAGTTACTTTACTTCACATAAAATTGATCAACTATGTAGAGGGATTGAGGTTTAATTTCATACCCATGGAGTTTGCGGGTAGCCTTGTCAAGAGTGCTGTATTCGGTGTAATAATAGGTATTATCGGTACCTTCTATGGTATGAAGGCTATGGGGGGTGCCGAAAGTGTAGGTAAATGTGCTACTCAAAGTGTAGTAGCTGCTTCTGTGCTTGTATTGTTGTTTGACAACATTGTTGGTGTGTTGATGTTTAATTACCCTATTTAATCTATGATAGAGATCAAGGATCTACACAAATCTTTCGGTGATAACCATGTGTTAAGGGGTGTAAACCTCACAATCCCAGAAAAGAAGATCACTGTAATATTGGGGCGTTCAGGGGTGGGCAAAAGTGTATTACTGAAACACATTATAGGGTTACTTAAACCTGACAGCGGTAATATATTTATAGATGGTATAGATATAACAAGAGCATCCAGTAGAGAGCTTTGGAAT
The DNA here is from genome assembly GCA_002256535.1 of Caldifarciminota bacterium 4484_18. Taxonomy (GTDB): domain Bacteria; phylum Hydrothermota; class UBA3073; order NMUJ01; family NMUJ01; genus NMUJ01. Next base: position 18,541 of record NMUJ01000007.1, on the reverse strand, counting down.
GTACGTAAGAGAATGGCTATGGTGTTTCAGGGGTCGGCATTACTCGATTCGCTACCTGTATGGGAGAATGTTACACTTGCATTGAGAGTGCACGACCATTTGCCGGAGGAAGATCTACGTCGTATAGCATGTGATAAACTCACACTCGTTGAGATGGCAGGTAGCGAAGAATTTATGCCATCGGAGCTATCAGGTGGTATGAAAAAACGTGTAGCTATTGCACGTGCGTTGGCAATAGAACCCAAATATCTGTTATTTGATGAACCCACGACGGGATTGGATCCACTCACTGCACAAAAGATCAATGAGTTAATAAAAGACCTACAGAAGACGCTTGGACTTACGGCAATAATCGTGACACATGATCTACAGTGTACGTTTACCGTAGCGGATAAAATAGCGATGTTGGCGGAAGGTAAGATAATCTTCGAGGGCGATATTGAAGGGTTCAAAACCTCCAACATACCACTTATTAAACAGTATTTGGCGACTTTTAATATAACAAGGGGGTGATATGGCTACAACATCTGATCTAAGAAAAGGTACAACAATAAAGCTGGAAGGTGACCTCTACACAGTTGTGGATTTTCAACATGTGAAGCTGGGTAGAGGTGGCGCTTTTGTGCGAACAAGGCTCAAAAACCTCAAAACCGGTGTGGTGCTTGAGCGTACCTTCAAAGCGGGTGATAAGATAGATATCGTACATCTGGAGGAGAAGAGCTTCCAGTATATATACCGCGAAGGCGATACATTCTATTTCATGGATATGGAAACATATGATCAGCTTCCGCTATCTATTGAAGTTGTAGGTGAAGCACGTAATTACCTTACGGAGAATATGGATGTTAACATAATTTATGCGGATGGCGAACCTGTAGGTGTGAAATTGCCAAACTTCGTCGAACTTAGAGTAGTTGAGACACCACCTGGTGTACGTGGTGATACAGCAACGGGTGGCAGTAAACCTGCCAAACTGGAGACGGGGCTCACCATTACGGTACCATTGTTTATTAAGGAAGGTGATATCATCAAAGTTGATACACGTACTGGCGAATATATTGAACGTGTAAAATGAGGGGGTATGAGATGCATGTACCGTTGATTAATCTTCGACGATTGTATGAAGATCTGAAACCCGATATAGATGCAGCAATCGGTTCGGTACTTAATAGCGGTAGGTTTATACTGGGTGATGTTGTAGCACAACTTGAACAAACATTAGCACATTATGTAGGTACCTCATATGCGTTGGGGGTAGCGAGTGGCACAGATGCGTTATTACTGGCACTACGTGTGATAGGTGTGGGACAGGGTGATTTCGTCATAACTACTACATTTACGTTTTTTGCGACACCTGAGGTTATAATAAGGTTAGGTGCTACACCCATATTTGTGGATATTGAACCCCAAACCTACAACATGGATCCCGAACACCTTGATATTGTGATTAAACATCTGCCACCATCCGTACGCTCACGATTGAAGGCGATCATACCTGTACATCTTTATGGCCAGAGTGCAGATATGGATGAAATTACGGGGATTGCCACAAAGTATGGGGTACCCGTGGTAGAGGATCTTGCACAGGCATTAGGTGCCGAATACAAAGGTAAGAAGGTGGGCTCGTTCGGCTTATTAGGGGGGGTGAGCTTCTTCCCTACAAAAAATCTACCTGCATTTGGTGATGCAGGTATGATATTTACTGACGATTCTACACTTTATGAGAAGATTAAGACATATAGAATACATGGGGCAACAAAGAAGTATTACTATCCAGATTGGGGGTATAACTCGCGGCTCGATGCTATACAGGCTGCTATACTTAGTGTGAATTTCAAACATCTTGAAGAGTGGAACGAACGTCGAAAAGCTATCGCAGCCAAATATGATGCGAAACTACAGGCGGTTGTGGAAACACCAGCTAAAAAGCATGATAGAACCCATATCTATCACCAGTACACTATAAGGACACCAGAACGTGATAATCTACGTAAGTTCCTACAAGAAAAAGGGATAGAAACTGCAATACATTATCCCATACCGTGTCACTTACAGCCGGCATTATCATATCTTGGTTATAGGGGGGGCGATCTACCAGTTTCTGAAAAAGTTAGCAAGGAGGTACTATCTTTGCCTATTTTCCAGTATTTATCCGAAGATGAGGTTGATTACGTTATAGATACGATTGTTGGATTCTTCAGGTAATGCAATCATTGCACGAAGGTGATCAAATCCTATTGTACAGTGGATCGAAGGCAAAGTTTCTGCTTGTTTATAAACCAGGGGTTAAATTTTCCACACATAAGGGGGAGATTACCCTACCTGAAGGTTTGAAATGGGGTGAGAAGATTGTCTCCTCGTCTGGAACCACATTCTATGTGATAAAGCCAGCCACCCGCGATCTGATGCTTAAGGTACGTAGGGTGACAACCATCATATATCCAAAAGATGCTGGCCTTATGTTGTTATATACGTCTATAGGGTGTGGTAGCCGTGTACTTGAAGTGGGTACGGGATCGGGTGCATTCACCATAGTGCTCGCTACTATCGTGGGTACAACAGGTAAAGTATACTCATTTGAGCGTCGTAAGGAGTTTCTGGATAATGCAATAAACAATGTGAGGAGGGCCAACTTAGCAGATAGGGTGGAATTCTTACTGTGTGACCCTACAAAGGAAGGGTTCAATATACCTGTGGTGGAGGCTGCTTTTGTGGATGTACCTGAACCATGGGAATTCGTCCGTCCAGTATATGAGGTGTTAGAACCCGGTGGATTTTGGGTATCACTTTCACCCAATATCGAACAGGTACAGAAGGCATATGAGGCGTTGAAGGGTTACTTCGTAAGGTTGCGTACGGTGGAGGTTATAGAACGTGAAATATTGGTACGTGAGGGTAAAACACGGCCAAGGGAGTTTATGATATGTCATACGGGTTATCTTACATTTGGGAATAAAATTGTGAATGAAATGGCCTAACTATAAATTTGTACGGTATAGGAGGATAAGACCTGCATGGACCCCTATAATTGTGCTAATATTTCTGCTTATAGGGTTGATATTCCTATGGCGAAATATCAACCTTATTGTGAAATTCTTGGAGATATTCGGGACACACGAATGATATTGCATAAACGTATTTATCCAGTAACTTATAAGTGAGTATGTGGTGTGTATTACTCCTTTTTATGGTGGGGTTTAGTTACCAAAAAACCCTTATATGGGAAGATGGGCACCCATATCTGCTTGTAGTTGAGATTGGCGACATCCACATAGACCATAGAGTGTTCCCAGAATATGAAACCACCGTATCGTATTATGAGCTCAGAAGTGAGCTGAAAATAGGGCCGTTTGAACCAGGTGAATATACGTTGGAAGTGGAGCTACGTGATCTACAGACACAAACTGTGTCCAAGCAGCGAGAGACTATCAGGATTCCAGATAAACCGGAAAGTATGTTGACATTTTCGTCACCTATTTTTATAGCAACAGAAGATAGTGTGCTTTTGGGATACCTGATTTTCAATGTATATGATTTTCGTGAAAATAAAGCGCCCTTTACGGTTTGGTATAAAATAGGGGATAGAACTGACAGCATAATTTTGAGTGGAGATAAAGTTACTTACCCATGCACGTTATATGTGAGGGCTGACGAAGAGCAGGGTATATATCAGTTAAGGCTGGGTGATAAAGTCTATAAGGATACGTTACTGTTTGGTCCATATCTTGATTGGAAGTACATCGATAACTATGAGGTACTATCTTACATAGCGACGGGTGAGGAAATGGATGCGTTCAGGAAGGCCAAAACTCGCTCCGAGCGTGAACAGTTATGGAAGAAGTTCTGGAAAAAACGTGACCCCACTCCCGGCACCCCACATAATGAATATAAGGAGACATATCTCGAACGTGTAGAGTATGCGAATACACATTTTCGTGAAACCCGGGAAGGATGGCGTACCGATAGAGGTAGAGTTTATATACTATTGGGGCCACCGGATGAGGTGGAATCACACCCATTCGAACTTGAATATAAGCCCTATGAGATATGGTATTACTATTCACGTAATATGGTGTTCATATTTGTGGACGAACATGGGTTCGGTGATTATATACTGGTCTATCCTACATACTACAAGATGTGACCGGGTGGATCTGTAAGCCGGGTTCTGTCGAGGGTGGTCATCTATCTCAGCGGCCTACCCGGGGTGATGACGAGGCGGGCTACCTCTCCCCCTATTTGGCCTTGCACCGGGTAGGGTTTGCCATGCCTCTGGTGTTACCACCAGAGCGGTGGGCTCTTACTCCACCTTTTCACCCTTGCCCGCATCCCATAGAACGGGACCGCTGGCGGTCTGTTTTCTGTGGCACTTTCCGTCTCTAAGAGATATCGCTCCTAGAGCCCCCGCTTATCACGGGGTACCCTGCCCTATGGTGCCCGGACTTTCCTCCCCGGATCGGAGCGACCACCCGATCCACCCGGTCACTTAATAATATACAGCATTTTTAGTGTTAGACAAGGGGTGAGGAGTTGACCTTCTATGATGAGACTGCATCTTAGTTACGATGGGTTGTCCACCATCTACATTTGGTGCGTATGCTTTGATCCTGGCGTGCATTATATATAGTGTAATCTGGTACATACGGCATCGATGATATATGTGGTTGTACTTTGCTTATACCTTGGATTGTTATTGGTAATCGGATTATTATGGCATAAACGTACAAAGGGTGATGAAGATTATTATCTTGGTGGCCGTCGTATAGGAGTGTGGGTGACTGCACTCTCATATGTAGCAGCTTATTTTTCATCAGTCGTAATTGTGGGAGGTGCGGGCTATGGCTATAAATACGGGATGGCCACCATATGGATAGGTGCATTCAACGTGCTGTTTGGTGGCACGTTATGTTGGATATTGCTTGGTGAACGTATACGCGAGTTGACACATCGTTACAATAGTATTACGTTGCCAGATTTCCTCGGTAAATTATACAACAGTGAGATGGCAAAGATATTCTCCGCTATTGTCATCGTGCTGTTTATGATAGTCTACAACGTGAGTATCCTCAAAGGTATGGGACATTCATTTGAAGTGCTTATGGATATGCCGTACTGGGTGGGTGTAATATTATCGGGTTTGATAATCCTTATTTATGTGGTACTTGGTGGTTACTTTGCAGTGGTATGGACTGGTTTCGTACAAGCTATTATAATGATGGTGGCACTCGTTATGATTACGGGGATGGCACTACGATATACGGGTGGGGTCACCATCGTACATGAGAAGTTGCGCCTTATAAATGAGGGATTAGTCACCACCCCTGGGATATGGGGAGCTAAGGGGTTGTTTTCGTTCGCATTAGTGGTGAGTCTCGGGGTGTGGGGCATGCCACAACTTATTGTACGATTTTATTCAATTAAACGCAAGGAACTCATACGTGTGGGTGCCATATTAGCAACTTTGGGCTGCAGTATGGCAGTGCTTCCATATTTTAACGGTACGATAGCTCGTATATTATTTCCACACTTAAAGTCACCAGATTTGGCGATACCAAGTTTGGTTAAACTGGTTCTTAGCCCGTTTGGTGAGGCCATATTTCTTGTGGGTGTTATAGCTGCAGGGATGTCGACTTTCTCTGCGATCTTGATAATACTATCCAGCAGCATCGTAAAGGATCTTGTACGTTACAAAGAAAGGGGTCTCCTACATGGTAGGTTATGGAGTGTAATGATAGGGCTGATCTCATTAGGTATCGCGCTTAAGCCGCCCGCTCTTGTGCTTACACTGTGTGCATTCGCATGGGCAGTGGTTGCGTCTATTACATTGTTTCCATTAATTTTTGGTATATACATGAGGGAACCCTACCGTATACGTGTGATATATTCGATGCTGGGTGGGTTTGTCACCTCATTGGTATGGCTTATACTAAGAAATCCATATGGGATACATGGGTTCATACCTGGGGTTGTGGTGTCATTGCTCGTGATAATGATACAACTTACTTACAGAAAGTGTGTAGCTTAACTGTGGATCGAAGCTATGTGCCAGATGGATTCGGTTCCCATATATTGTGAAGTATGTTGACACCTAAGATTTACAGGTATTTTAAATCCAGAAGGGGGTAGAATGAAGCGCTGGCCTATTCTTTTAAGCCTGTTAATCGTTGGGTGTGCATCTGAACATATGACCGGTGGTAAGGTTTACATGCAACAACAGAACTGGGATAAGGCGATCGAACAGTTTCAACTCGAGATTAGCGAGAACCCGAACGCTGACGCTTACATGTGGTTGGGTCGTGCGTATGCTATGAAGAAAGAATATCTGAATGCAAGTGATGCATGGGAGCACGCTATAGAGCTCGATTCAGCATATGCATTTAAGGATATGGAGAAAGATATTGGCTTCTATTGGGGTGTATATTTCAACGCTGGTGCTCTGTGTTTCAACGAAAAGGAGTGGGATAAGGCGATAGAGCGGTTTAAACGCGCTATAGAGTTAGAACCTGACTCGTTCTCAGCACATTTTTACCTAGCACAAGCATACCTGCAGGGTGGTGAAGAGGCGCTTGCTGAATCCACTCTCATAGGGATAATTGAACACTCCCCACGAGCGGAATGGATATCGAAGTCTGCGGAAATACTGGTTAATCGCTACACAAGAGAGAAGAAATGGGACGAAGCTCTCTCTATACTTAGGAAGTGGATAGCAATCGACACCAGTGGAGATGCACATTACTTCATGGGTGTTATCTATGCAAATAAATACAATGATACACAAGATAAAGAGTATGCTGATAGTGCCATAGTGTATTTTGAGGAGTCGCTCAGGCTTAACCCTAACAATAGCGATACCTATTACAACTTGGGTAACCTTTACGCACAGCTTAAACAATACGATAAGGCTATAGAAGAGTTTGCGAAAGCTACAGAGCTTAACCCCGACGATGAAGAGGCTTGGTATCTGCTGGCAGTGATGTGTATACAGGCGGAGAATTACGAGAAGGCGCTCGATGCGATTTCGAAAGCAATCGAGATAAACCCCAACAAAGCAGAGTATTATACTATACGATCGGGTATACATTGGAAGTTAGGTAATAAGGATGCATCTATCCAGGATATGAACAAAGCCAAAGAATTGGGTAGTGAATGAAGTATATCTGGGGTTAGGATCGAACAAAGGGGAAAGGTTAATCTATCTTAAACGTGCAATAGGTGAGCTTCACAAAGTAGGAAAACTAATCACAATATCGCCAGTTTATGAGACAGAAGCATGGGGTCAGATGGTACAACCACGATTTTTAAACGCTGTGATAAGGATGGTGACGGAGCTTGCACCATTGTTACTTCTTCGTGAGATAAAAGCGATAGAACAACGGGTAGGACGTCAACCGTCACCACGTTGGGGGCCACGTGAGATAGATATTGACATCTTATTTTACGATGAATTGATACTCGATACACCTGAACTTAAGATACCACACCCATATTTACATGTACGGCCGTTTGTGTTGATACCGCTGGCTGATATAGCACCTAATTTGGTGCATCCCGTTCTTAAGAAAACAGTGTATGAGTTAGTGAAGGAGCTCAGCGATGAGGATCGTGACACGGTTAGAAGATATGCAGCGACTATCGCTTGAATATAAAAGACGGGGTAAGACGGTGGGGTTCGTACCCACTATGGGGTATCTGCATGAGGGACATACTTCTCTTATAAATATAGCACGCAAGCATGCTGATATTGTGGTTGTGAGTATATTTGTCAACCCCATTCAGTTTGGACCAAGTGAAGATTACGATAGATATCCCAGGGATATTAAGCGTGACAAAGAGATACTTGAGAAGATGGGGGTAGATATAATGTTTTACCCATCGGTTGATGACCTGTATCCTAAGGGGTTTACCACATATGTCGAGGTGAAGTCAATATCGTTATGCCAGATATTGCAGTATTTGGTGAGAAAGATGCACAACAGGCAATAATAATAAAACGGATGGTGCGTGACCTTAACTTTCCCGTCAAAATAATCGTGGGGCCCACCGTACGTGAACCAGATGGACTGGCGATGAGCTCAAGAAACGAATATCTTACTGAGGAAGAACGTAAGGTAGCACCTGCTATTTATCAATCGCTATTGTTGGCCAAAAACCTTGTGGAACAGGGAAGCCCTTATAGCTATTGCTGCATATCTCGGTAAGGCAAGGCTTATTGATAATATTACCGTGAAAGTGGGAGGTGACAATGGGTAAAGCGCTTGTTATAAATGGGTCACCTCGTAAAGATGGTATAACCATGGAATTAGCTCGTGTGGTGATTGAAACAATAGAAGAAAGTGGTTATGAAGTGGAAATCTTACATCTTGTAGATTGCGATATCCATCCATGTAAGGGGTGTGGGTCGGAAGATCCGAAAAAATGTACCCGCCGCACATGTACATCGGACGATCTGCGTGATGATATGGTTTGGATATTTGAAAAGATATTGGAGGCGGATATCTTGATTTTCGTCACCCCAGTGTACTGGTACGCGATGTCAGGGATGATGAAGAACCTCATAGATAGGCTAACAGCGCTTGAGAACGAAGGTAAGTTACTCGATGGTAAAGTTGGTGGCATAGTCGTAACCGGTACGGAGGATGGTGCGATGCAAACTATATTGGGGTTGATGGGTACACTTAACGATATGGGTCTGTTATTCCCACCGTATGGGTTTACATACTCGATAGGGTTTGAGGATGTTACAAAAGATCGTGAAGCGGTACATTATGCAACATTGGTCGGTAAGAATGTGGTAAAACTGTGTGAACTCACAAAAGGCAAGAAATGGTGGGTTGACTTCAACCCTTAATCTGTAGTTTTAGTTATAAATTCGATGTACCCGATTCATGAAATAGAGGATAGATGGCGTAAGTGGTGGGAGACCCAGGGTATTTATAGAACTACGGATAGACCGGATCCGGCCAGAAAATTCTACGTACTGGAGATGTTCGCGTATCCATCAGGTGACTTACACATAGGGCATCTACGTAACTATGTGTTGGGTGATGTGCTAACCCGGTATAAAATGATGCAGGGGTATCAGGTGTTGCATCCGGTGGGTTGGGATGCGTTTGGCCTACCCGCAGAGAATGCAGCAATACGGCATGGTATACACCCAAGAGATTGGACAATGAAGAATATCGAGATATCACGTGAAAGCTATCGACTCATGGGTATAAGTTATGATTGGACACGTGAGGTGCTGACGTGCGAACCGGAGTACTACAAATGGACGCAATGGATATTCCTTCTACTTTACAAGAGAGGGTTGGCCTATCGTAAACCTGCATATGTGAACTGGTGCCCAAGGTGTCAGACAGTGTTAGCTAACGAACAGGTAAGTGATGGCAAATGTTGGCGTTGTAGCAGCCTTGTGGTTAAACGTAAGTTAACCCAATGGTTCTTCAAAATTACCGCATATGCGGAGAGGTTGCTGGATGACCTGAAGTATCTCGAAGGTAAATGGCCTGATGAGGTGATAAACCTGCAACGAAATTGGCTCGGCAAGAGCGAGGGTGTACGTATCGTGTTTAAGCTACCAGAGTTCGATAAACAGTTACCGGTGTTTACAACGCGTGCTGATACTGTGTTTGGGGTAACATTTATTGCGATAGCACCAGAACATGAGATATTGGAGGGCTTACCCTTAAGCGAGGAGGTTCACCAATATATCGAGAGGTCGCTTAGGATTTCGGAAATAGAGCGTACATCACGTGAACGCGAAAAGACTGGGGTATTCACAGGCCTATATGCGGTACATCCGTTTACGGGTGAACGTATTCCGATCTATGTATGTGATTATGTGCTTGCTACGTACGGGACAGGTATCGTAATGGGTGTACCTGCACATGATCAACGTGATTTTGAGTTTGCTAAAAAGTATGGCTTACCGATAAAGGTAGTGATTAAACCCGTAGATGGTGAATTAAGTGAACCGCTCGATAAAGCTTATGAAGAGTATGGGGTGATGGTAGAATCTGATAAATTTACGGGGCTTACATCTGAAGATGGTATTTGGGCAGTGGCGGATGAGCTCAAGGTGATGGGGTTGGGTGGTGGGGAGGTGCAATTCCATCTTAGGGATTGGCTTGTGTCGAGGCAACGTTATTGGGGTGCACCAATCCCTATGGTACATTGTCCACGTTGTGGTGTGGTACCTGTACCGGAGGAAGAGTTGCCGGTGAAATTACCTGAAGTGGTAGATTACGCTCCTAAAGGTAAATCGCCACTTGAGTCGGTACCTGAATTTATAAATACAAAGTGTCCACAGTGTGGAGGGGATGCAAAGCGTGACCCTGATACGATGGATACGTTCGTGGATTCGTCTTGGTATCAACTGCGATATACCGATCCACATAACGATAACGAAATATTTGGTGGGTGCAGACGTTGCACGTGTGGGGGTGCTGTTTCTGGGGCCACCGGAAAAAGAAGGTATATGGAGCGAACGTGTAGTTGAAGGTGCACGGCGGTTCCTTGACCGAGTCTATAGGATTGTGACGGAGAACACCGATATAATCACGGAGAATGTACCAGCTAATGATAGTATATTATTGCGTAGGATTAACTACACGATAAAGAAGGTTACGGAGGATATTGAACATTTCCACTATAATACTGCGATAGCGACATTGATGGAACTTGTCAATGAATTCTATAAGTCTGGGAAGGACGAGACGCTCGGTTATGGGCTTTATACGTTGGTGAAGCTGATCGCACCATTTGCACCGTATTTGGCGGAAGAGTTATGGCATAAGATTGGAGGTGAGGGATCTATTTTCCACGCAAGTTGGCCTCAGTATGATCCAGGGAAAGTATACCTACCAGAAATTGAGATACCGGTGCAGGTTGATGGTAAGCTTAGGGCACGTCTGCAGGTATCGTTTGATGTGACAGAAGACGATATACGTAAGATGGCACTGGAACATCCCAAAATACGGCAACATATTATGGGTAAGCAGGTGAAACGTATCATCGTGGTACCTAAAAAGCTTATAAACATAGTTACAAAATGAGGTGGATAGGTAGCGACGAAGCTGGTAAGGGAGACTATTTTGGTGGATTAGCAGTTGCGGCAGTATTTTTGGATGACGAGAAGCTACCAGAACTGGAGAAATTACCGATAAAGGAGAGCAAAAAGGTAACCGATGCACAAGCTATATACTTGAGCGAAGAGATTAAAAATTTGTGTGTACATGAGATATGCTATCTGGCGCCTACGGAATACAATAAGCTCTATAGTAGGACACCTAATCTCAACCATATCTTGGCATGGCTACATAGTAGGGTTGTGATGAAGCTACTTAACAGTGTAGGTAGTTGCGACCGTATAGTGATAGATCAGTTTGCGGATCCAGATTTTATAAAAACGTATTTCCCGAAAGAGGTACCGTTGGTGATACATCCACATGGGGAGGAGGAGCTTGCGGTGATGCTGGCGTCACTTTTGGCACGTGCTACATTTTTGGAGCAACTAAATAAATTATCGGAAAGCGAAGGTGTGGTGTTACCCAAGGGTGCCTCTACAGAAGTGGAGCTGGTAGGTAAGGAATTTGTTTTAACAAAGGGTGAACACGCATTGGGTAGGGTGGCGAAGTTACATTTTAAGACAACTGAAAAGCTGTTGACAACTGCACCACATAGGTTGTGGGCACCTTGGCGTGTAGAGTATATAACGGGGCCACGTAAGGGGGGATGCATATTTTGTGAGGCGCTCAAAAATATGGGCAAAAGCTATGTACTGTATTGTAGTGAATGGGCTTTTGTTGTCATGAATATCTTCCCTTATAATAACGGACATTTGATGGTAGCACCTACACGTCACATAGGTGAACTGAGAGAGTTGACTACAGAAGAGCTGGTGGAGGTTGGGCGTTTGGTGCAAGCCTCTGTGGAGATATTGCGTAAGGTGATGCATCCCCATGGGTTCAACATCGGTATAAATGTGGGTAAAGTGGCAGGTGCGGGTGTGGTCGACCATATACATGTGCATATTGTGCCAAGGTGGTTGGGGGATACCAACTTTATGCCAGTGATTGGTGATACAAAGGTGGTATCAGCGGCACTCGATAAAATCTATGGGATGTTGAAACCTGAGTTTGATAAACTTAAGTTATGATAGAATGGCGGTCGTTACCCGCTAAGGAGGAGCCACGTAAAACAGCGTATTTAATAGCTTTTATTGTGGTTTTGGCGGTCGGTCTTTACTATACGTGGGGAGTGTGGTGGACATTATTTGGTACGTTTTTGGTTGTTGTAAATATATTGTCGTATTTTTTGCCAACCACCTATGTGATGGATGACAGGGGTGTCTATAAAAAGGGGTTCTTTGTGACACAATTCAAGCGCTGGGAGTCGATCAAGAGCTACTATGTTGATAAATATGGTGTATTGCTTAGCCCGTTTGATGAACCCAACAGGTTGGAAAACTTTCGTGGTATGTACGTGAGGTTTAGTGATAATAAAGAGCAGGTGATAGAATTCATACGTAACAGGGTAGGTAAATGATATTGTTTGTATTGGGGATCGTCTGGGAGAGCTTCCTATCTACTTATAAAGTGAATGATATTTTTTATTACGAACCTTGTATTTATGCGGCAACTGAGGGTGGTGTGGTAATTTATGACCCTGATACGGATGGGTTACAACGTTTAACAAATGTGGATGGGCTCACCGAAAATAACGTACAGGATATATTTGTGGATTCGGTTGGGGTGTGGTGTCTTACACGTAGTAAGGGGTTGGTAATATTCACGCATGGTATATCGTACAGTTACACGAACGCACAGGGGTTACCACAAAGTGACAGGTTCTCTTCAATAGTAGTAGTAGGTAGAAAAGTGTGGATAGCTACTGAGGATGATGCACCTGTCACGGTATTAGAGCTTACTGCTAACCTATCTAATATTGAGAGGATAAGCTATTGGAATCTACCTGTAGCGTTGGGTAACAAAGTATTACGTGTTTATTATCATGACGGTTCGTTGTGGTTCTGTACAGAAGACGGTATCGGTATAACGGATGTTGAAGGTAACAGCTGGCATGTGATACCAAAGACGGAGCTACCGGGTGAAGTTAGGGAAGCTGGGATTACGGCATTAGAGTGGTGTAAAGATACCTTGTGGATAGGTACAGACTCTGGAATAGTGATGTATGTAAGGGGAAGTTCGCAACTTGTGAATGCATATCCGGGGGTGCTCGATTTCTGTAAGGGTGATACCTTGCTGTTAGCTTCTACGAGGTGGGGGGTTAAAAAGTGGAACGGTACATGGTGGCCATCACTTACGCCGTTACTTTATGCACCGAGGGGGCAGGGTCGTTTGATAATTTTAGATAGCGTGGTGTGGGTGGGTAGCTTCAGATGTGGGTTGGTAGCTTGGACAACGGATACGTTGTTGAAGGATAGTTTCCCCACATCGATGGTAAGCAATATCACAAGCAGTATAGCGTTGAGCCCCAACGGTGACATATGGGCGGTACATTTTACGGCATGGGAGCCTGCTATCACCCGAATATATGAGGTAAAGGGTAAATGGTATTATGCGCATTATCTTGAGGGGGAAGCTGCAATTAAGCGTGCAAGGTATATCGTGAGTGATAGTAAAGGTAATTTATGGATAAGCTTTTGGGGTGGTGATGTAGGGTTAGTAAAATACATACCGAGGGGCGATTCCTTAAAAAAGTTCTATTTACCGGGTAGTGGCTCAAATATAGTTTGGGGTATGTACGTGGATGCAAATGATCACCTGTGGGTGGGTACAAATGGTGGATATATCTTTGAGATTGCGGATGATTCAGTTATCAACACGTGGCAATTTGTTACACCCGGTGCGTTTGCCAAAGATTGCTATGGAAATGTGTGGGTAGGTAGCCACATGTATGGTATTGCATGCATACATAAAGATGGGGAGCTTGAAGTACTGAGTGACCTACTACCTACTACATGGGTTACGGACATCATATGTGATAGGGCTGGTGATATATGGGTGGCTACACGTGCGGGTGTATTCCGGATAAGGGATGGTAGGGTGATTGATGAATATAGCTCAACTAATAGTGAGCTACCGAGCAATGACATACTGGCATTGGAGGAAGATTGGGAAGGTAGAATCTGGATGCTGGTTAACATGCAGGGTGTGAGTGTACTTAACCCAAGTTCGGGTGAGCTCATCAATTACACAACAGGTGATGGGTTGGTGGCTTCGGAATATGTGGACTTCACACGTGATATCGTATGGGATAATGAGAGGTTTTCAATATGGATACCCACACGTGGGGGTATATCAAAGGTTACGTTGTCACCAACCTGGGAGGTTACGAAAGTTGAAATATATCCTAATCCTTTTGTTGTGGGTAAACACAGTACGTTGACGATTGTCACCCCTTACGTGTGGCAAACCATGTATCTATACACGTTGAGTGGAAGGTTAATATATTCTGTTGCTGGACAGGGTGATTCCCCAATAATACATGTAAAGGGGTTAGATACTATACCGGTGGGGGTATATCAAGTTGTTGTTAAGTTGGCTGATGGACGTTGGGTACGGGGTAAGCTCGCGGTTACAAAATGATGCGTAGGGTGTTGTTGATCGCTTACTATCACCCGCCATTGGGGTTATCAGGTGTACATAGGGTGGTGAGGTTTGAGAAATACCTCCTTGAATATGGATACGAACCGGTGGTTTTGACACCCAAACCTGGTGCTTACTATGCGTATGATGATTCGTTACTCGTTGTTAAGGATGTGTGTTTTACTGAGTCGCTCGACCTGCTGCGGATACTGAGGCTTTTGGGGGTTAGGCAACTTACCGGTGGTAAGGCGAGACCTAAATTATTGCGATGGATAGAAAAGGAGATGGGGTGGATACCGTTTGCAATCTACAAAGGGTATGAGATGATCAAATGTAAGAGGATAGAGTTGATATTTGCAACATCACCACCAGTGACTGACCTCATAATAGGGGCAATCTTGAAAACGCTAACAGGGGTACCGTTGGTGATAGACTTGCGTGACCCATGGGTAAGCAATAACTGGGTTAAACGTTGGGTGTATGGGGTGAGCGACCATATTGTGGTGTTGGATGAGGCTTTTCGTAAGTATGTCAATGGATACGATAAAGTGGAGGTAATACCTACACCATATGATATGATCATAGAAGTACCGAAAATGGAGATATTCTCCATACTCTATCCAGGGTTGATACGTAAATTAGCACCCCCCTACACATTTATTAAGGGGATCGATGAGTTGATAGATGAAGGTAAAATAGATAGCGATAAAATAGAAGTTAACTTTGTGGGGCATCTGGAGGTGCCGTTACCTCGACGACCGTATATTAAACACTATACGTATGTGCCATATCATAGGGTTAAGGGGTTCTACGAAAATAGTGTGCTGCTGCTGTTGCTTGTGGGTAAGTATGAGCCACACTTTATGATCACATGTAAGTTGTTCGAATATATGGGTATGCCGCATCCAGTTATAGCGATAGCACCAAAAGGGGTGAGGGCACGTGAGATGGTTGAAGAATATAGTATAGGTGAGGGAGTGGATCCAGACGATATTGATGGGATAAAACGTTTGATACTAAAGTATTATAATGCGTTCTACTCTGGTGATTACCCATGGAGAGGCACGATTGAAAGGTTCCATGTGACACATGTGGTGGGTAAGTTGGCGTCAATCTTTGATAAAGTGGCTAACCGATAGCATCTATTTCTATCTCAAATGCACTTACGGGTACTTTGATGTTCCAGCGGGTAAGTACCTCCGGGTGTAGTTCGCCGATGATGCCGATTTCGTTGTTATTGACGAGAATCTTAGCTACCCTACCTGATATGTAAGAAGGGTGTGAGGTCGGCTCTATTTTGTAAGTGAGGTTAAGTTGACGAAATAGTGCATTTAGATAGCTATGTGTTTCGGAGAAATTTGCTTGCGGATGTGCTACTATCGCAGCGAGATGGTTCACTGTACGGGAGTATTCCGGTGAGTTTGGATCGTAAATTACGACTTCACCTACTTCGAACAACTTATGTGGGTATAGTGATTTGCTGCTTAGGGATTCAACCTCCAACAGTGACGGTATTATCGTGTCACGTAGAACAGAATAGGATAAGCTCATGACGTTATCGATCTCTATGATTTTGCGTTCGGGTAGGTTCATACGGTGTATGAGATTATCCTTTGACGTGAGTACATGTGAGAGTATCTCTTCAAACCCTATCCCTACCATGATGTTGCGAATGTCTTCGATAAGCTCCTCAATGGGGGCGGAGTGACCTACCGTGAAATCTGTCAACCCCAATGGTGTAAACGTATTATAACCACGATGTATTGCTATGTCTTCGATTATATCGGCTACACTCATGATATCGGCACGCCAAGGTGGAGGGTAGAGCTTGCCATCTTTGATCCTGTAATTAGCAGCCCGTAGGATGGAGTGGATTTCGTTCATATCTAAGGAGATGCCAAGCAGCTGCTGTACCTCATGGGGTGATAATTCCCAAGGTTCGCTGATATCCTGGGGGGTTTTGACCTTCTTGCCATCGGGATAGGCTATCAAAATAGGTAATATCTGGGCACCACGATCGGTGAAGTTGGTTGCAAGGATGTTGGTCACGAGTAGCACCATTTCGAGGTTAGTACCTGTGGTTTCGCAGAATAAATATGTGTGGGTGGGGTTGACTTCACCAATGTAACGGCTGTTTATTATAGGGGGGAACGATAGCACCTTGTTATCGTTGTCTACAAGTAATGGATAGAATTTACACGACTTGATAACCGTACCTCTGATGGATGTACACCACGGTAATGTATGGGGAAGACGATCTTTGATGCATCGTATATGCCGATGGCTATGTCACGTCTACCTCTACCGTATAGATCGCTGAGCTTCTCTTGACTCTGTATGATGCTACGTAGCGAGATATCGGTTAGTTTTATGTCTTTGACAAGGAACGCACCAATGTAGGGGCGTACTTCGAGTACCTCAGGTGAGACGATAACCTCGTATTGAGGGGCGGTATCGAAGAAACTGTACTCCTTGGGGCCTGATAGCTCACGTGCGATGCCTTCGGCACTCCATAGATCGGGGCGGTTGGTATCTGCTATCTCTATCTTGAGCTCATCGTCTACTATATCGACTAATTGGGATTTGGCACGTGCTAACTCGTCGGTATCTGGTACATGACCTAACAGAGTAAGGAAGTCTTCTTTGTGTACAACTATTGTCGGCATTATAGGCGTTTGATGCTTTGTCTCAAGAAGTTGAGGTCACGTGAAAACAACAATCTTATATCCTTTATTTCGAGTGCAGATATAGCCATACGGTCGAGGCCCAACCCCCATGCGAGTACGGGAAGCTCTACCCCAAGTGGATGGGTTACTTCTTTGCGGAAGATGCCGGCACCACCGAGTTCTATCCATTTGGTGTCGATTTTGGCGTGTAGTTCAACCGATGGTTCAGTAAATGGGAAATAACCGGGACGGAACGCCACCTCCGTAGTACGTGCGAACTCCTCAGCAAATAGTTTGAGCAACCCCAACAATGTGCGTAGGTTTACGTGGGGGCTGATGACGATGCCTTCGATTTGATAGAAGTCAGGTAGATGGGATTAACCTGTGTGCACGTTCATAATCGAATTCGTAACGCCAGCCCTTTGACCCGGTATCAGCGCCGTTGCGATGGACGGCAGCTACTCTTTCGAGTATGTGTAGGGATAGTGGTTTGCCGTATTTGGGTGATTTTACAAAATATACGTCGTGTATCTGACGGGCGGGATGAAATTGTGGCATATACAGGGCGTCCATGTTCCAGAACTCGTACTCAACAAGTGGGCCCATCATCTCTTCGAACCCCATCGCGAGTAGCTTTTGACGTACTTTGGACAGAAATAGTGAGTAGGGGTGACGATGCCCTACCACGATGGGTTTGGGGGGTAGCATTAAATTGTATGGTCTAAGCTTGTAGGTACGCCAGCTACCGTCACGTAGGAGGTCAGGGGTGAGTTGTGAGATCTCTTTGGATACCTCTTCCGGTAACTGGGTAAGTAGTTGTTTACCGGTGGGGGTGAGTGAAAATATGCGGTCACGGTATTCGTCGACACGAAAGATGCCACGTTGTTTGCCACGCTTACGTGAGTATTGGGTGATGAGAGCCTGCTCCATGGGTGATAGTTCATCCCATGGGTAACTTGTATCACCTATTTTGGTCAGGATATTCTGTAGGGTGGTGAGTTCATCCGGTAGTTTTACAAAGTAGACTTTATCCTCGGTAATAGTTATCGCACCTAATTGCTTAAGCCTGCCGATGGCTTTACCAAATAGGTCATCACTTACGAGTTTGCGTAGCTCGGATAATGGATATGCACCTTTTTTAACAGCATCTAAGATACGGAGTTCGGGTATACCAGTGTCACGAAACTGTTTACCGAGTTCAGTCAACCGCACTTTGCGGGTGATGTTTTCGGCGGTGACTTCGAGTAAGTTTTTTGTGAGTAACCA
>NMUJ01000047.1 GCA_002256535.1 Caldifarciminota bacterium 4484_18 | reverse complement strand
GAGAAAGAGCTTGATGGTTCCGGAGTGTATACATGGGATCTCAAGGATGAAGATGGTAAAGAGGTAGCTTCTGGTGTATATCTCGTGTTCCTGAAGACTAAGGTCAACGGTACCGAGAAGGTGCTGAGATACAAGCTGTTCATCGTACGGTAAGGAGGGTGCCCCGCCACCATGGTGGCGGGGCATTAACTTGATATGCAAGGAGGAAGGATGAAAAAAATAAAAATAGCAAGCATGACAGTAGCGATAATACTGCCGTTGGTGGTGTTTGCAGGGTCGGCGGTTGATGTGGTGACACCATTCGAAATACCTGTGGCACCAAGAGCGTTGGGTATGGGAGGTGCATTCATAGCGGTGCCGGGAGATATGAACGGCTTACTTTACAATCCGGCAGGGTTGGGTTATGTGAAATACTATGGGATATCGGCGATACATAACACATGGATATGGGATACGTACAAGAGTTACCTGGCGTTTGGTATACCACGTAAATATGGTACGTTTGTGCTGTCGGGGATATACTTTAACGAGGGTGAAGCCATAAAGATGGAGGGTGGTACCCCCACAGGTGAGGAAGTACGTGCGTTTATGAGTGGGTTAGCTGCTGGTTATGGGGTTGAGGTTAAGGATGGGTTGCTGGTTGGTGTGACAGGTAAGTTCATATATTCGTATCTGGCAGGCTATTACGGTAGCAGTATAGCGTTGGATATGGGGTTGATATGGTGTAAGAGTATGGACAATAGGCGGGTATCGTTGGGGTTGGTGCTACAGAATGCAGGTACATCGATCAGATACAGGGAGACATACTCACCACAACCGATAAATGTAGGTGCGGGTGGTGCATTCACAGTGTGGAACCCCAACGTATGCTTGAATATAGCGGTTGATATGAACTACCCGTACTGGGGAGCTGTATTCAGGTACAACCTTGGTGCTGAGCTGTGGGTTAAAAACGTCATCGCATTACGTGCGGGTTATAGGGGTGGATACGATCTATCGAATTATACGTTTGGAGTGGGGTTGAAGGTGAACAAGTTCATACTCGACTATGCGTATGCACCTAACTATGCAACTGGTGAGTATGCGGAATATGTGAACCCATCACATAAGCTGGGTATAACCTATCTATTCATAAAGGAGCCTGTGAGGATAGTACCTGAGCAGATGGAGGAGATAAAGAAGGCTATCGAGGAGAGTGAGGCACGTTTGCGTGAGGATATAACCAGTGTTAAGCTCAGTGTGGATGAGGTGGAGAAGAAACTCGATACAATACTGGAGACGATGGTTACACCTGACGAGATACTACATATGTTGACAATACATTTCCCGTTTGGTAGTGCAGTGATACCGGATGAGGAGTATCCCAAACTCTACGAGGCGTTACGTGTGATCAACAAGTACTATAAGGGTAAGACGATAACGATTGAGGGGCATTGTGATGAGATGGGTTCCGCTGAGTATAATCTTGAGCTATCACGTAAGAGGGCGGAAGCTGTTAAGGTGTTCTTCGTGGAGAATGGTATACCTGAGGAGCTGTTGGTTGTTGTAGCCAAAGGTGAGGAGAAGCTATTAAGCCACCGTACAGGGCCAGGTACAGCTGGTGTAGAGAATCGGCGGGTGGTGTTTATCGTGGAATGAGTTCAATGCCATTGCTGGTTATATGGGTTCTTTGGCAGATGAATCATGACGAGTTTGGATATTATGTAGATACGGTGGGGTTTGAATCTGTATGGATAGATGTGGATACCACCAACTGTATAGAGCTCATGGGGGGGCAAAATACAGGGTTGATGGATATATTGCCGGAAGAGTTTTGGTTCTATGGGGGTGGGTTTGATGGAATTGCGATATCTCCACATGGATGGGTAAGCTTTCAGGTGACGAGGCAAAATTGGCCTATGAGCTGGCCAGATCCGTATTTCCCATACACCATAGCGGGGTTTGTGCAGGATGCAGGTGTTAATCATGCAACCATATGTTGGGATACCATAGGGAGTAAGCTGGTTATCGAATACGATATGTTGCCATCGTTGGGAGGTGAGCTCAGGTTTGAGATCATAATAGATGTGGCTGATAGCAGTATAATAATTGCATATAAGGAGCATGAGATATACGACTGGTGTGGCTACCCCGGGCCTGGTGGTTCAGGGACACAACCCATAGTTGGTATCGCAGGTGATACGATAGGGTTGGATATACCAGTGTATGGGTTGATACGTGACAGTACAGCGGTGAGGTTTTTCTATTATCCATATCCTGACATGGAGGTGACCGAGCTCATATATCCCGGTGATAACTACATATGGCAGGTAAATGTACCCGAAAGTGTTGTGGTTAAGCTGAGCAATAACGGGCCACAGCAGCTGGATCGTGTATGGGTATGTATAAGCTTAGGTAGTGACGGGTATACTGTATACAAGGATAGTGTGCAGGTGGAAGGCATACCAGCAGCTGGTGTGGGGTATGCCAGATTCTATGGTATAATGCCGGATGAGTTTGTTGATTACGGGCTGGAGGTGACGTTGGGTGGGTGGCAGGATATGAAGCCACACAATGATACGTTACGTGATAGGTTAAAAGCGCCTGGTGTGTGTAATGATACACTGCAATACGATGATGGGCAAATCACGTATGGGGTGTATACAACCAATCCAGATATGTGGTTAGGTGTTAGCTATGCGATGGGGGTGAACCTGTTATTGAAGTGTGTAGCAATATACATTATAAGTGAAGGTGATCCGGGGTTTGGTGAACCAGATTCCACACGTAACCCGATAGAGGTAGGTGTATGGTATTGGGTTAACGGTACGTGGGAGTTGTGGGATAGTGAGCTACTGTTACGTGATACGGTGAGCCCGGGTTGGGTGTATCATATGCCAGCAGGTAGTTTATGGGTGGATACCGTACTTGTGGGGGTGAGGTTGAAAACAGATAAAGGTGGTGAAGCACTCGGTATGGACAATGTTACAAACTATCGTGGGGTGAAATGGATAAAAGTTGGTGATAGTGATTGGCACCAATCAGACTATGGGGATGGCGATCCAATGATACGACTTTATGTGCATAATCCTGAGGTTAGGACAATAGAAGAGCTGAGTGATAGGATATGCATCAGTAATCCAGCCAGTTACATTGAGCTGCACAAGATGAGATGTAATTCAGTTGATAGACTTCTCGTATACGATATTGCAGGTAGGTTAATAGATGAAGTCAAGTTTATAAATACAGTAAGGGTGGGTGAGTACCTACCCTCTGGGGTATATTTTTTGGTGTTTAAGATGAGGGGTGATAAAAAGGAGGAAAAAGTTAAATGGATAAAGATACGTTGAAAGGAGGTATTATGTGGCGTAAAGCTATTATTTTAGTGGTTAGTGGCTGTTTTGTGTGGGGTTTATCACTGTATGCGGATAAGGATGTGTCAGATGAGGTGGGTAGGATTGCACTCATAGGTACGACGATCGGACAACCATCTATCGCCAAGAATGCTACAGATGTTAAGGGGTTAGGTGTAAGTAAGCGATTCGTTAAGAGTAAGGCTGAAACTGTGATATTTGGGCCAGAGGATTTCTCTACGTGGTTACCGGAAGGATGGGATACTATTATCAACAATACAGAGTGGACAGGGACACACCCCTGTACGTGGGGACAGTTCACGGATTATTATCACTCTGAACCTGCATGTGCGGGGTTATGGTGGAGCTGGAGCGATCAGGATGAGTGGTTGATATCGCCAGAGATACCACTCACAGGGGCAGCTTCAGGTATATACGTGTTGAGGTTCTGGACATATGGGTACGAAGGGTCCACCTATGGTGACCATTATTGGGTTGAAATATCAACCGACCATGGTGCTACATGGACACCGGTGTTCGATCTTGTGGACCTACCCGGTAATGCATGGAATGAATGGGATTACCCATACGAGATAAATCTTAGCGAATATGCGGGTGATACGATCATGTTTGCGTTCCATGCATGGGCAATAGGTGGGTTATGGTATGTGTGGATGGTAGATGATCCGGAGATATTCTATCCATCAGATTACGATGTTGCGGTGGTGACGATAAACTCACCTGTGATGTGGGGTTTGAGATATACGATGCAGAGGATAATCAGATATACTCATCAACCGCTACGGTTACGGATTTGGCGTATGGTGAGACACAGGAGGTGACGTTTGAACCTGACTGGACACCACCAGCTGAGGGTAATTACACAGCGGTTGCGTATACGATGTTGGAAGGTGATGAGGACCCAACCAACGATACACTGACTGCACAGGTTAATGGCGTATTGCTATACTTCTACGAGGGATGGCCGGATCCAGGTGGTGACCGGTTTCGTGTGATGATATGTGATGACGATGGCCCGGATGGTGCACCCGGTACAAAAGTTTACGTATCACCTGTTATAAGTGGTGCAACCACTGGGGCATGGAACTATGTGGATCTCTCAGCTCAATACATTGGGTTTGAAGATGGTAGCTTCTACGTGTTCTATATACAGGTGGGTGATTACCCTTATTGTCTGGGGTTATGCGTTGATGGTGCAATTAACTCGCCATATGGAACCGCATGGGATTATTATGTAGATGGTGATAGCTTTGCAGTGGATGACCTATCATGGATAGGTGGTGACTGGTTACTACGTGCGGAGATGGTACCGTACTCACCGCCAGCAATAGAGGTGGCAATGTATGACATAATAGCACCTGTAGGTATGTTTGAGCTGGGTGAAACATTCGTACCTATGGTTAAGATAAGGAATATAGGGACGGAAACCGTAAGCCCAACCTGTGGGTTTGTCATCCCAGATATATATTCGGAGGAAGTGACTGTAACAGTTGAGGGTGGTGAGATAGTTGAGGTTACCTTCCCTGAGGGTACGTTTGAGGCCGCAGGTACGTATTATCCATATGCGTACGTGTATGTGGAAGGTGACGAGAATCCAGCCAACGATACAATGTATGGTGAACCAGTGGTTGTGTTACCACCGTTGGGGTATGAGGAAGGGTTCGAAGCTGCGGTTATACCGCCACCGGCATGGCAACAGTATATCTTAGGTGCACCAGAATCACCCGGCTGGCAAGTATATACAGGGACGGAGGATTGGACATGGGTGGAGACACCACCTATAGAGGGGGGCTATGCCATTGGACATAATGATGATGACCTGTCATACTCGGCTGAGGATTGGTTGGTTACACCATTACTTGATATAAGTGCAGGTGCAAGGCTTACGTTCTACCATATGACCTACTACGCACCGAGTTGGACTGAATATCGTGGTGTGTGGGTATCCACCGGAGCACGTGATCCATCTGCTGGTGATTATGTTGAGGTACTTGATATGAGTGGTATGGCATCGGATGAGGAATGGTCGTTGGTTGATGTAGATCTATCACCATATGAGGGGCAATCAGCCTATGTAGGGTTCAAATATGTGGGTGATTGGGCGGATGAGTGGTTCATCGATGGAGTAAAAGGATATGGGCTGACGATTGGTGAGATGCCATGGGATGTGTCGATACCTACACCAGAAATTGAAGGTGTAGAAGCTGCTACTGAGGGGGCGGCTGTCTCTATGGGGGTACAGGTATACAACTCAAGTATGAGCCCGGAGCCAACCGACCTACGTGCTATAATGAGGGTGGTTTATGGACCTACGGGTGCGATAGTGTTTAACGACTTTCGTGATGTGACAGTCGATCCAGGTGAATCACGAACCGTATATTTCGATGAGTGGGTGCCAATCCAACCCGGTAACTACATAGGTAATGTGGTGCTACAAACGGGGATGGATCCTAATCTTTCCAATAATATGCTGGTGGATACGTTCACCGTAGCGGCTAAGTTGGGAGTTAGTGAATTACCCACAACATACGATTTGACGGTGAAGACGTTGAATATAGGTGCGGTACGTTTCAACTATGCGTTACCTAAGGCATCAAATATAGAGCTGACGATATACGATGCGATGGGTCGTATAGTACATGGAGTATCAAAGATGGAAGATGCAGGTTATGGCGACATAACTGTGCAGCTTGATAGTGGGGTATATTTCTACCACTACGTGGGGGGTGAATATACCCGTAGCGGTAAGATCATAATATTCAAATAAAGGAGGTCATTACGATGGCCCTGTGTACTGGGTGTTTGGTACGTATGGATGGCCATCACTTACGGGGATTAGGCTTACGCCGGACGAACTTGCACCATTGGCGGGTGGTGAGATTATAGCTGTGTTGTTCTATCACGGGTTAGGACACGACAGTGTGGAGGTGATAATCTACGGTGAAGGGACAGATACAACACCCGGCGATATACTATACAGTGAGGTGGTGCATGGGTTAGAGGATTGGAACTGGTATCGTGTGGATATATCAACACCTGTAGCGGTTACAGGGGCGGAAGATATATGGGTGACAGTAAGACAATGGCATGACGATGGTCAGTATCCGTTCGGTATGGATGGTGCACTTGAGGAGGGATGGAGTTCGTATCCGGGTAAG
>NMUJ01000046.1 GCA_002256535.1 Caldifarciminota bacterium 4484_18 | reverse complement strand
AAAGATGACTGGCTACGACAGCAAATTGAAAAAGCCAGGCAAGGATTTGAACTTCACACTGAGAAATACTATCAGATTTGGGCAAGGGAATATCCATCAAGCCAAAGCCCAAACAAAAATGAGCGATAATTCTTACCGCAGGAGATTGCTCGCACTTCATATAACAGCGGATAAAAAGCTTCGCTACGCTTCGCCTAAATTGCCTTCGGCAACTTCTTTTATCCGCAATACGTTATCTGCCATTGCAAACATAAAAGATTAAGAGGGGTATATTTATGATTATAAGAAATTTGTTTCTGGTATTAGCATTAGTAGGGATTTTCTGTATCTTTTTGGTATCGTCTTATTCAAAGAATGAACAAGATAGTAATAAATTACCGATACACGTAAATAAAGGGCTGATTAAAGATATAAAAAAACGAAAAGAGGTAGTTAAAACTGATATTGACATTTTCCAAAAAGGGATTCTACCTAAAATTGTACCCGTTGTTGATAGACAATACTTTCCTAATGTATTAAAGTTAATCCAAGAAGCTAAAAAATCAATTTCTATTAGTATGTTTGTGGTTAAAAGCGGAAGGAAAGTAGATACTTTAATTAAAGAACTGAAAAATGCAGCTAATCGAGGGGTAAAGATAAGAATGTTACTTGAAAATAGCATTAGAGCAAATCAGTCTGTGATTGATTCTCTAAATGGTATAAAAAATATTGAGATAAGATTTGATTCTCCTAAGAAAGTAACACACAATAAAATGGTTATCATTGATGAAAACGTCATTTTAATTGGTTCTACAAACTGGACTGAATCATCGTTAGGTTATGCCAACGAAGCGAATGTGATTATTAATGACAGGGAAATCGCTGAATATTTTCAAGAATATTTTAACTATTTATGGGAAGATTCTTCAAAAGACATTTCTCCGTTTAAGAATTTTAAAGGTGAGATAATACCAATTATTGATAGGCAATATTTTGAAGTTGTTAATAGAATGATGGGAAGAGCTACTAATAGAATATTTGTAATGGTTTATGGGTTTAAGTTAACCTGGGGTGGGAATAGCAAGGGTGATATTTTGGCAAATGAAATTGTAAAGGCCAAAAAACGAGGAGTTGCAACAAGGGTATTATTAGAAAGAAGCAATTTTAATGAACGGTTGAATTCAATGAATAACGAGACAATAGAATATTTTAAGGGAAATGAAGTTGAAGCAAAGTTTGATAATGAAGATGTTATTACTCATTCAAAGGTTATTATCATTGATGATGCAGTTATTTTAGGTGCGACAAATTGGTCTTATAGTGGACTTGAAAAATGGCATAATACTGACGTCCTAATAAAAGAAAAGAGGATTGTGGAATATTTTGTGAATTATTTTGAAGAAAAATTTAGCAACGGCAGATAACAGCGGATAAACGGGAAATCAAAGATTTCCCCAAACCCCGCCAGGGCGGGGCTTCTTTTATCCGCGATACGTTAAGTGACATTTTCTCCTTTGAGAGGAGGTAAGATATTATGGATAAATATCAAGATGATGAAGCCTTTCTTGGGATAATGATGTTTTTGAATACATTAAAATAAATGAGGAAAAATATTCCTTTGATTGCTGTTGTAGGTAATGAAGCGTCAGCGAAAGAAGCAACAGATATCATTCCGAATATCAATACAATAGTTGTAAAGAAAATGAATGAAAATAACTGGATTAGCGTGTTACCTCCTAATTTTGCACATGATTTAATCTTTAAAGGCATTTCAGAGGCTTTGAACAACTTGCCTAATGTTATGCCTTTTAAGGTAAAAAAAGCCTGTAAAATTTGGGTTCAGAGTGAAAAAAGACGATTATTTAACCGCAATTGAAGAGAAAAAGGGAATTAAAATAGATGGTAAAATTGTAGTTATAGATACATTAGAGTATCTTGAAGCTTACAACAAATTTCTTGAATTTCCAGAACTTGCCCATCAGTAGCCTGTCCGGATTTTGAAAGAGCCGTCAATTAGATCACTCCAATGATAGCTTGTTTATTGGAAGTTCAACCTTACTTT
This sequence comes from Caldifarciminota bacterium 4484_18, assembly GCA_002256535.1. GTDB lineage: Bacteria > Hydrothermota > UBA3073 > NMUJ01 > NMUJ01 > NMUJ01. Next base: position 8,148 of record NMUJ01000046.1, on the reverse strand, counting down.
ATAGGATGCGACTTATCGACACACATGCACATCTACAAGGGGCTGAATTCAACCGCGACCTCGAACCTGTACTTGCACGTGCAGTGAAGGCTGGTGTCCAGCTAATCATAAACGTAGGGTATGACCTGAACTCCTCCAAACGTGCCATCCAACTCTATCGCAAATACTCCATGTTACCACCAGCTGTGGGTATACATCCACATGATGCAAAGGCATGGTCGGATGAGGTTGAATCCTCACTCCGCAGGTGGGCAGGTTCACCTCACGTAGTTGCTATAGGTGAGATAGGGCTCGACTTTTACAAGGACTATTCACCACGTGCACAACAGCTGCAGGTACTCGAAAAGCAACTCCAGATAGCACTCGATTACAGGTTACCCGTCATCCTACATGTACGCAATGCGTACATGGATATACTTAATGTTTTAAAGAACTTCCCCTCACTACGTGGTGTAATGCATGCATTCTCGAATACATAGTCCTGGAGACAGATGCACCATTCCTTACACCACACCCATATCGAGGTAAAAGGAACGAACCTTCATACCTCAAATTTATCTGCCAGCAACTGGCCACTATTCTACAACGTACACCAGATGAGGTTGCCGAAATCACTTACTTGAATGCCAAACGTCTATTTCCGCGTTTAAGAAACTGATCACTCTTCATGTATCAGCTTCTTGTCGCGTTTCTTCACACCTAACCACAGCAGGTCGTGTGGCTCATCGTGCTCCATAACGTAGCGGATGGCAGCTTCTATCATCTCAGGTGTTACATCTCTACCACCCAACCCCGTGACAAATCCCCACATCGGTATGTACTATCTCTACCACCCAACCCCGTGACAAATCCCCACATCGGTATGTACTCTGCACGGTTATACAATGCGGATTTTACCTCCTGAAAGAATATCCCACTATGGCCAAAACTTATGTTACGGTCAAGTACTAACACCTTCTTTGCACCCTTAAGTGCATTAACCACATCTTCGTCAGGGAACGGCCTAAACACCCGTATCTTCACTAACCCAACTGGATAGCCATTTTTCTGTAGCTCATCTACTATCACTCTCGTTGTACCTGTAGTATCGCCAGCCGTCACCACCCGGTCACCACCCGTATATCGGTACCTTCGGTTTTGTATTCCTCTATCAACCCATACCTGCGACCAAAATATTGGTAAAACTCGTCATCCACTTCCTTTATCACATGTTTCGCATCCTCCATAGCCTTCTGTATCTGATAGCGTAGCTCAAAGTACCAGTCAGGTCCTGTAAGTCCACCGAATGCGGCTGGGTTGTTGGGATCTAAGTAATATTTTGGCTGATACGGTGGTAAGAACTTATCCACAAGCTCCTGATCGGTAAGAACTTATCCACAAGCTCCTGATCAGGTATCTCCACAGGTTCTGACGTATGTGATAACACAAATGCTGCCAACACTATCATGCTGGGTAATAACACCTTTTCCGACACCTTATATGCCTGTATCACTGTATCCAGCACCTCTTGGTTGCTTTCAGCATAAAACTGCATTATACCGGTATCACGTTGTGCTAAACTATCGTTCTGTTCGGTCCATATCGACCATGGTGGTGCCATAGCGCGATTGATGTTACCCAGTACGATTGGTAACCTCGCACCTACCGCCCAATGTATCACCTCATGCATATACGCTAACCCCTGTGCTGAAGTTGCCGTAAATGCACGTACACCAGCTGCTGATGCACCTACAACTGCTGCGAGTGCGGAATGCTCGGACTCTACCTTTATGAACGTAGCATCCAGCTCACCGGTTGCACACATATCGGCAAGCAACTCGACCACCTCCGTTTGTGGTGTGATGGGGTATGCAGCTATAACTTTCACACGTGCAAGCTTCACTCCATACGAAAGAGCATGATTGCCCATCAGAAGTTCAACCGTGGCCATCCTTCTAAGATAAGGGTTTTAATTTGGCGTCAAGGAGACCAGTTATTTACAGGTTAACTCGGGATAAGCTTGTCCTTTTAAAACTCAGGGTTGAACGATACGTACCAATAAGGTACAGAGTAGCTAACCAAATCCGTATGCCATGCACATGTAACCTGTAACACAAAATAGCCAAAGTTCATCCTTATCCCCGTACCGAAGCCTAACTTTAGATCCTTTAACCTACCATTCTCGTACAACCTAAGTTCACGTAGGTTATTGGTTGCAAACCCCATATCGATGAATATCCCTCCCCTTATATTACACAGGTACATGGGTAACGGGAACGCTATCTTGAGGTTATCGATGAACGGATATCGTAACTCGGTGTTCCATACGCCAATATGGTAGCCACTAAACTCACCATAGTCGTAACCACGCAGATCGTCAGGCCCCCCAATCCATAACGGCGTGTAGTGGTATAGCTGGCGGCTGAGCAACCCCGCAAATATAAACCTATTCGCCCAACTATAACGTGCAGTCAACCTCGTATAGTGTCGATAGTCCAGCTCATAATACGTGGCGGATGCTACTCTTGGTTGTATAGGTATTACGTGTTCCAATGATAACGATGCACGTGTACCTATTGCCGGGCCAGTACTCCTCCATAGCGTATTATCGATCACGTATGAGGTACGTATATCCAGCAGATCGTAGTACTGGGTATAGGTTTTGGCAAGATACATCTCTTCTTTAACATCAACGAAGCCTACCCATAAGTCAACCCTATGAAACCTATCTATCGGATATGAAAATGCATTACTTATCCCCAACATCCGCAAGTATGTCCAACACCCATACCTGTAGTTGTAGTAATAACCGCCAACCTTCGAGAAATAGAATAGCCAATCCCATCTTTTGGGTAGATACCAATAAATAAACAATATGTTCGAGTTGGCGAGATCGCTTGGATTGTCCAGATCCACATAAAACCTGTGATTACCGAGTATATCCGAAAATGCGAGGCTCAACCTCGTGTATATGCCGCCATAACTTGAATATTCGATTTTACCAAATACCCAGTCAGGTGCAAGCTCAAACCCCATCGCACGTGTCTCTAACTGGTTGAACGGTTCTTTCACTATAAATATGTCCCATCCACCATTATTATACACGCTCATTGCAAGATATTTACCGTCTGGTGTTACTGTTGGCGAGTATATACCGCCCATAATTTCGAGTTTATGATACAGCCTTTCTTTGTCAATATCCCAAACATATAAATCGTAACTTCCCTCCCAATCCGCTAATACCAAACTGTATCCTTTATGTTCTGTCTATCAGATACGAAGACTATGGTGCTGCTATCCATCCACCATGGATCTTTATCATCGTATATATCATCTGTGAGCTTCCTTATCTCGTCGGTGGTGATATCCACAATGTAAAGGTCGGCTTGCCCATCCTTCGTCCCCCTAAACACTATGTATCTACCATCTGGTGAATACTTTGGCCTATATACTGCATCGAGGTGCGGCCTTATCGTATGTACGAGCTTACCATGCTCGACATCAACACATAATCGGTATGTTTTGTTACCATAATCGCAGCCTCTGGTATCCTACGCTTTTGTGCCCATAACGACCAGTACTTCCTACGTAGGAAGTCACGCCACATTAGGTTAAGTTCATCCAACGACACGTGTAATACCTTCTCTATGCCACCCTTCAGGCCCTGCCTTAGGTTCATGGAATAGAATATTTCGCCAATCTTCTTCTCCCCATACGTCTGTGCAATAAAGTACATTATAGATTGACCCTCTTTGTACATAAGGTAGGTACCTTCGATGAGAGCAAGATCCTGTATGGATACCAACCTCTCGTTGAACAGTGCATCCCCGATCATCATCTGTGTTTCGACATCCCAACCTAACGAGAAATACTCAGCCATACCCTCGATATACCATAATGGTATTCCGTGAACCCACCCACTGACTCCTCTATCAGGTACGGTATCACATTTGTACCTTCGAAATCTATATACGATGTGTACAGTATAACTGGTACCTTTCTTGACAGTTCATGTGCAAGCGCCTCCGCAATACGGTTTTGTGCATCCTCCAACACATATGCGGCAAACTTGGCTAACTTTTCGCCTCCCTTGTAATAGTATATGTCAAAATGTTCGGTCTCTATGATATGCCAATCATACTCCCTATACTGTATTTTGTTCTGCCCAAACTGCCACTGTGCTAATAGTATAATTAACCAAATCATTTTATACTCCTGACCCAAAACCCGACTGCCATACCTATTGCAAATGTTATCACTAATATCAACACCAGCAACCGCACTCGTACCACATGTAGGCTTTTACCTTTAAGTATAGCGAATAATGCCAAAATGTACGCTAACCCATTAAGAAACCATACCACTGGCAAGCTTATCACACGTGCAAGATGGTGCCCTATACCGGGTATGAGGTTTACCAATCCAACAAAAAACGTAAATAGCTGGCTGAATACAGACACTATCAGTACACCCAGCGCTATCAACCACTTATGCCAATGTAATCGCCATCCTAATATCACAATTATGGCAACTGCAAGGATACCGGCTATCAATATCTTATACCTGCGACGCCAGAAGCCTGGCTGTATCGTGAATTGCTCAAGCTCCTCAATATACTCCTTACCAGCGCACACTTCTGAGCCTGACATTTGGCTTACCCAGTAAATTTTGTAGCTTTTTGATTAACCTATCATCTGGTGATACCAATATCTTACGTGGTCGTAACGTATATAGGGTTTCGCCATTTTTGACAAAGTTGAGCCTTACCTCAGTCACACCTGAACTCCCCATAAGTAATTGGTGTAACTTATTTAGGTCATCCTCCGTAGTTGTTACAATGTTGAGGTATAGATCGATCCAACTTGTCAACCGCTTCCTTGCTTCTTTTAGCGATACTATTTTATCAGCTATTATACGGGGTGATTCTTCTCCTTCTTGGTGTGTAACTTTACCTTTTACAAGTAACTCATCACCTTTTGGTATCTCCCTTCCGCTAAACAGATCTGGAAACACAGTAACCTCAACCTTACCCGTAAGGTCCTCGAGTTCAGCAAACGCCATCTTCTGTCCCTTTTTGTTTTTGATAACTTTAACCCGTGTAACAATCCCTGCTATGCTTACAGGTTCGGCCTCCCCATAATGATGGAGGTCTGCTATCGTGGTTGTAGTGAATGCATCGATCACATCCTCGTACTTGGTCAATGGGTGCCCCGAAAGGTAGAATCCCAGTGCTTCACGTTCCATCGAAAGTATCGAAACACTTTCACTCTCATCTACCTTCTCATCCGTTATCGTTCCGGTAAATAGTGACAACTGTTGTGATACCTTATTTTCCAGCATCTGCAACAACCTATAGCGGTCGGGGTTAAGATTGTCGAAGCTACCCGCTTTTATGAGATTTTCCATCGCCTTTTTATTTATATTTTTGACGTCCCTACGTTGCATAAAGTTGTTGAAGCTGCTGAATTTACCCCTTTTACGCTCTTTGACAATGCTGTCTATGGCTTTTTTGCCAACATTTTTGATAGCCCCCAACCCAAACCTTATTTTACCATCAACTGGCTTAAACTCATAGTCACTTTCATTTATGTCAGGCGGCAATATCTCAATCCCCATACGTCTGCATTCGCTTAGAAGTATCCTGATCCTATCGGTATCGTTCATCTCGCTGGTAAGTAAAGCTGCCATAAACTCTACGGGATGGTTTGCTTTCAAATATGCCGTCCAGTACGCTATGAGTGCATAGCCGGCAGAGTGTGACTTATTGAACCCATATCCAGCAAACGGTTCCATATACTCAAATATTTTACGTGCAGTGGCCTCATCTACACCTTTCTTCTTTGCACCTTCGACAAATTTCTCCTCCATCTTGCGCATAACTTCTTTCTCCTTTTTACCCATAGCACGTCGCAACAGGTCTGCCTCACTGAGTGAGAGCCCCGCCACTTGATGTGCTATTTGTATCACCTGCTCCTGATACAGTATCACACCATAGGTTTCTTTAAGTATGGGTTCGAGCATCGGATGTAGGTACGTTACAGGTTCTTCACCTCGTTTACGTTTTATGAAGGTTTCCTTCTGCTCCATAGGGCCAGGCCTGTATAACGCAAGTACTGCCATAATGTCTTTGAAATTTGTTGGCCTCAACCGTTTCAATATGCTGCGCATACCCTCGCTTTCTAATTGGAATACACCTACTGTTTCACCACGCTGCAGTAACCTGAACGTTTTGCTATCATTGAGTGGTATTCTATCTATTTCAATACCTCTTTCCTTGAGATATTGTTTGGTCTTCTCGACCACTGTCAACGTACGTAACCCTAATATGTCTATTTTCAATAAACCTATCTTTTCGAGCGATTTCATGGAATACTGTGTCATTGTATTGCCATCGGGTGCCTTGTACAGTGGGACGAACTCCGTCAACTCCTTGGGGGTTATAACGATACCGGCTGCATGTGTTGACACGTGACGTGCCACCCCTTCTAACCGTTTAGCGATCTCCATCATCCGCTTATATTCATCTTTGGAGGCTATCAACTTACGTAACTCCTTATCCTCCATGGCATGTTCGAGTGACATACCCATCGGTATCTTCTTAGCGAGCCTGTCAACCTCACCATAAGGTATACGCAATATGCGACCCACATCACGTACAACTGCACGTGATGCCATTGTACCAAACGTTATTATCTGTGCAACATTATTTTTACCGTATCGCTGTTCAACATGTGCAATAATCTTATCTCGCTGTTCGTCACCAAAATCTATATCTACATCGGGTAATGACACTCTGGAGGGGTTAAGGAAGCGCTCAAATAACAGATTATACTTGAGTGGATCTATCTCCGTAACACCTAACACATACAGTGTGAGGCTACCAACAGCCGACCCGCGACCCGGACCGACTGGTACACCCATAGCTTTAGCTGACTGCACGATATCGTTTATTATAAGGAAGTAGCTGGCAAAGTTGAGCTTATTTATGACACTGAGCTCATACTTGAGCCGCCCCTCAGCCTTCTTGTTACCGGTTGGGTAGCGACGTCGAAACCCTTCCCACGCAAGATGTTCAAGGTATGCAGATGGGGTGTCGAACCCCTCCGGTAGCTCGCAACTTGGCAGATGTGCATTCACAGGATCAAGCTCTATGAGTAGGTTGCACTGCTCGGCAATCTTAAGCGTATTTTCGATAGCTTCAGGATGATCGGAGAACAAACCCACCATCTCATCCGGTGATTTAAAATAGATCTCCTCGCTCTCCATACGGAAACGGTCGGTCTCATCTATATAGGTGTTCGTCTGTATGGCGAGTAGCGCATCGTGTGCCTCTTTATCTGTACGATCGATAAAATGTACGTCATTTGTTGCAACGATAGGGATACCTAAGTCGCGACTTAGTTTGACCAACCCCGCATTCACGATATCGTTCTCCTTGAATCCAAGTCGCATCATCTCGAGGTAAAACCGATTATGGCCAAAGATTTCAAGGTATTCCTTTGCCACTTTATATGCGGTTTCGTAATCGTTACGTAGTAGGTAGTACGGGATTTCACCCTTGAGGCAACCCGACATCACTATCAAGCCTTCACTGTAGTTTTTGAGTATCTCCTTATCTATGCGCGGTTTATAATAGAAACCCTCAAGGTATGCGAGGCTGGTTAGCTTCATCAAGTTCTTGTAACCACGTTCGTTCATCGCTAATACTGTAAGATGGAAGTTCGATACCCCACCAACTGTTTTCTTATCTCGCATGGAGGTAGGTGCTACGTAGAACTCTTCACCTATTATCGGTTTGAGACCGGCTTTCATCATAGCGTCATAGAATTCAATCACACCGAACATATTACCGTGATCGGTGATGGCTGCTGCACGATATTTGTAGTCGATGGCTTTCTCGATTAACCTATCAATACGACATACACCATCCAATAGACTATAATCCGTATGTACGTGTAGATGTATGAATTTATCCATTAACCTTTAAATGTTATTCGAAAACCTCCACTCATCAATAGAGATACAGTGCTTGACTGTTGGATTTTATTTTTATCTTTATACAAAAGCGGGAGTAGCTCAGTGGTAGAGCACAACCTTGCCAAGGTTGGGGTCGCGGGTTCAAATCCCGTCTCCCGCTTGGGCGAGTGGTGGAAGTGGTATACACGACGG
>NMUJ01000078.1 GCA_002256535.1 Caldifarciminota bacterium 4484_18 | reverse complement strand
CACCACCTTCACCACAACTTAAAGGTGGATAACTATAATTATATCGTATAATATTCCTCCTTATTGTAACTTTTGAATGCCAATAAGCAGCTATACCACCGCCATAACTAAACGGATCCCATTCACCCCTATTATACTCAATAATATTATTCTGTATCAAGGCTTTAGACCCCCATATGCAGATCCCTCCACCCTTTGGTCTAACACCATTCCTTATTGTAAACCCATCAACCACAGTGAGGCTATCACAACCTGTAATTTCAATCCCTTCCCCTCCTCCACAATCTATAATTGTGGTTTCGGGGCCTTCCTCACTCAAAAGGTACACACCATTTCCCATCGTAATATTTGACTCATTGTATACTCCTGGTGCAACCAGCACCGTATCACCGGGGTTGGCAGCATCGATACCCTCTTGTATAGTGGGATACTCTGATGGTACACGTATCACCCTCCCCTCCAATAGGAAACTGCCCATCAACAATACTATACTTAAAAGATAAACCCTCATTTTACCTCCTATCTAAAATAAAATATGCATAAAGAACAAAAATAGAAAAGCACTCAACCCCAAAATCGATGTTAAGTGCTTCATCGTTGACTCCATTGAATAGTAATAGCCATAAGGAATTTCAGTATCACCATATCTATAGATAACCATATGAAAAAAGTCAACCCCTTTCACGTAATTTCGATATTTTTGCCCCCAACCGCCTAACGTTCTGTTCGATATCGGGTGGTTCGAACAGCGCCTGATGTACAGCAACACCATCGATACCGATTGATAGCACCTGCTCGACATTGTCGAGATTTATACCACCCACAACGATAACTGGTATATCCACAGCGAATGCACCGTAACACCCAGAAGCTTACCGTAACCCAACAGCTTTCTTGCGATATCAGCCGGCATATCATCTTGCCCAAGATGTACACCTTCAGCATCCACTGCAACCGCTATATCGACACGATCGTTGATTATCAGTGGTATATTATATCCACCCGTCAGCTTATGTAGCTCATCCGCCAGCTGCCAAACCTTGCGGTTACTTAGCTGCTTAACCCTCAACTGTATTGTGGTTACACCACCGTTGGCGAATACATCCACTACATGCTTGATGTCGAGGTTAAACAGCTCCTCACCCACAATCGCATAGAAGCTGAGATCAAACCCCTTCTTCAGGTATTCCTTCTCCATATCGTACAGCTTAAACCGCCACCCCCGTACAAGTGACACATCCTCAGGTATCAACACACGTGTTAGCTCCTCAACCACCCTGACACTGCACGGTTGAAGTTCGTCTCCCACAGGTTCGCCACCCCATACGGTAGATCGACTCTCTTTGGCACGGTTGAAGTTCGTCTCCCACAGGTTCGCCACCCCATACGGTAAATCGTAGTCCTTCCTACCCAGATCAGTTTCCGACCACCTACTACGTAGCAGCTGATCACTAAACTTACTTCGCCAGTTGGTTACCTCATGTCGTAACAATTTCAACCCCCTCGCCGCCTGTACCAACTTATACTTAAACCGACAGATATCCTCCAACACTCGTAACGCCTCAACCTCACCATCCAACACCAGGTCGGGGTTGGTCGATTCATACCCCGTACGATGATCTTTCACCAACTTGTACGGATGTAACACATACGACCGTATCTCGTACCCCCACCCTATATCACTTTTATCCCTAAGCTCGTCCAGCTTACGACGTTGCTCCTCGCGTTTCAATTGATACAAGCATACCTGTAGGTATGTGTGTGACCCTAACCGCCGAATCCGTAACATTAACGTACTGACCACCGGGTCCACTCGCACGAAACGTCTCTATCCGCAAATCCTTCTCGTCGATCTCCACATCCAAATCCTCCTCAATATATGGATACACCTGACACGCAGCAAACGACGACCCATACGCATACGGCCCTGATATATGCATGGTGACCGCCTTTATACCTGCAACCTCACCCGGCTCGTACTGTAACACCTTTATCCCATAGCCCTTGCGTTCGACCCACCTCACGTACATCCTGAACAACATGGCTACCCAATCACACGATTCCGTACCACCAGCACAACAACATGGCTGCCCAATCACACGATTCCGTACCACCAGCACCTGGATGTATACTCAATATCGCATCGTTACGATCATATTCACCTGATAGCACAACTTTTAACTCAAACTCATCAAGCTGTTTCACCAACCACCAACTTATCTACCTCATGTTTCAGCGATTCGTCCTCACCCATCAACTCCGATAGCTCCACAATATCTTGTACCTCACGTTCGAGCCGCTCAAACTCATCAAGCAGCTCCATCACCTCCTTATATTCACGTGATAACCTGCTTGCCTCAGTTGACCGCCATACGTCAGGCTGATTCAACCTCTCCTGTAACTCACGTAACCGCTGCCGTTTGGCTTCGAGGTCAAATAAACCTCCGCAAACTCTCAAATCTATCCTTAATCTCCTTCACCCCATCTCTTAAATATAACGCAAATCGAATTACTTCAAGTTTCGCACCATCACCAGCACCCATCGATAAGCCATTAAGCTGCTACTTAACTGGGTTGACTCTATACGTTTAGCCCCATATTTATAATGTATGGAGAGGTGTCACGGCCCATGGTGCCCCCATCGTCTAAGCGGTTAGGACACCACTCTTTCAAGGTGGTAGTACCGGTTCGAGTCCGGTTGGGGGCACCACAACTAACTTATCGAAATATGGTATCACAGTGTTGAACTCACCCGGCACCATAGATACCGACTATCGTGGTGAACTCAAAGTCATACTCATCAACTTAGGCAAACATACCTTCCACATCCGCAAGGGTATGCGTATCGCACAACTTGTCATCCATCCAACAGTAAAGGTTAACCTCAAAGAAACCAACCTTTCACCCACCTCACGTGACACGTCCGGGTTTGGCTCAACCGGTACGGTCTAATCCCTATATGTTACTTTTCGATCACCCCGATCACGAGCCCGTTAGCTCCCGGGTATGGTGTATCATACTTCATGTGTTTGACCTCATCCCAACTCAGCTCAACCCATCGGTTATCACGTGATATGCGTTTCATGCAGTACATTTGTGTAAACTCTATCTCACCTTTATCTATGAGCTCATCGAGCTTAAAATTATACCCCACCGGTATTGTGACCACCAATTTACCACCCTCTGCCAGCATCGATTTCAGCTTCTCAATAGCTACAAGCACCTTCCCGTAATTCTGTGGCTCTTCGTACCAGAACCACCCTATATGTTCCAGTGTAGAAATACTAATGATCAAATCATACTTCTTGTTGCTGTTAAACTCTGTCACATCTGTATTGATCACATTCCTACCTCTTTCGTAACGATCGACCACATCGTGGTCAACCTCAAAATAGTGTGATAACACATTACCTACCTCAAGTATACGCTTGTCACGATACTGGGTTAACCACTCCCATATTATAGGTATCTCCACCGCACGCTCGTTACGCCACGTTGTATTGTGACGATGATAAAAGTATCTGTACGTTTTATTTCCGAGCCTAAACGTACGGTTCTCTTTACCACAAACAGCACACCCTTCATCTTTATCACCTCACACGTAACGCTCGCAAATTGCTTCAAGAACTTAGCGGTTATACCCCACATTTGTGTTAAACATCTGTATGAACTTATCGCATATGTTTGGCCATGCAAATCTCTGCACAAAGTTTAACCCATTCATCGACAGCTCCTGTCGCAACCCCTCATCCTTTATCAACCTAATTATAGCATCACCGATAGCTTTTGGGGTTGGCTCCACCAGCACACCATTCTTGCCATCAGTTATCACCTGCTCATAACCGGGATTTCTACCCGCAACCACAGGTACACCAGCTGCCATCGCCTCCAATAAGACGATGCCAAACGACTCACCACCTATCGATGGTGCACAGTATATCCACGCCTTACTGTAATACTCAGGTACTTCGTACCACCCCGCAACCCCTTTGAATTCAACCACATCCGCAACCCCCCATCTACCTGCCAGCTTCTTATAGTACGATACGTTACCTTTACCAACCACGTACAGCTTCACACCCGGTATCTTCTGCTTTACGGTTGATATCGCTTCCAACAAAATATGTAACCCCTTACGTTCGTCCAACCTACCCAAAAACAGTATCGATGGATACGCTGTTGGTTTACGTTTTTTGTAGCTGAACCGCTGCAGATCGATACCCGGCGGTATAATATGATACTCACCCGGTATATAGGGTTGAAACAACTTCTTAAATGTTTGACCAAAAACCTTACGGAATACACCTGCCACCATACGGTACTGTCTAAACGTAGTCGTATGGAACACACCTATGTTGAACGCTTCCGAGTATTTCAACCCCCAGTACGATATATTCGGTGGAAACGGTCCATTGAGTATCAACACATCTGGCTGCACCCGACATAGATATTTACGAACCTCGTTCACCAGATTACCACCATACGCTAACGTAACCTCAGCCTTGTTACCACGAAACCTTATCACCTTACCTATACGATATGTACGAGGAAATTCGATCTCCGCAGTTTCTGGATATTTTGGTGCAACAATTTCAACCTCATAACCACGTCCATGTAGGGTGGTTGCCATATGATGCACATATTCAGATACACCCGACGGTTGTGGATAATACGCATCCGTAAATATCGATACCTTCATACCTCAAGAGCTAATTCAATCAACCTATCAATAAGCTGGCTGTACGATAGGCCTGTCGCTTGCCACAACTTGGGGTACATGCTTATGGGTGTGAACCCCGGTATTGTGTTCAATTCATTAACGTAAAACTTACCACCCACATAGAACATATCCACACGTGCCATACCACGACAACCGATAGCTTTGAAGCTATCCACCGCCAACCTCTGCCCAGTACGGGTTTCATCCTCATTCAACGGTGCCGGTACCAACCGTTTCGATTCCGGGCTCCTGTATTTAGCATCGTAATCATAAAACTCATGTGCTGGTATAACC
>NMUJ01000045.1 GCA_002256535.1 Caldifarciminota bacterium 4484_18 | reverse complement strand
GTAATCTCAGCAGCTTCGGGTGGCTCCTCCTTACGTATTTGGGAATGTTCCTTGAAATACTTTAACATCGACACACTGTCTGGCCACTGGTTACGTCGACCAAAGTTTATCGGACATTGGCTCAACACCTCCACAAAGCTAAACCCCTTCTTTAGTAGTGCCTCCTTTATGGAACGTTGTAATTGCCTAACATGGTATGTGGTCCATCGTGCTACATAGATTGCACCCGCCGATACTGCAAGATGGACAAGGTTGAACGGCTGCTCTATGTTACCATACGGTGAGGTAGTTGTCTTACTATCCATAGGTGTTGTAGGTGCCATCTGTCCACCTGTCATCCCATAGTTGAAGTTATTCACACAGATGATGGTTAAATCAACATTCCTACGTGCTGCATGTATGAAATGGTTACCCCCTATACTGAAGAGGTCACCATCGCCTGCAATCACCACCACAGTGAGGTCGGGGTTCGCTATCTTCAACCCCGTTGCAAACGGTATCCCCCTACCATGGGTTGCATGGAATGTATCAAACAATAAATATCCTGGTGCACGGCTGGTACATCCGATACCTGAGACCACAACCAGCTTCTCACGTGGTATGTTGGTTTCAAGCCATCCACGTAGAAATGCACCTATGACCACACCTATACCACAACCCGGACACCATATGTGTGGAAACCGCTCCGTCCGCAGGTATGGATCCAACGGATGTATCACCTCACGCTTGATACTCATTTTGCCACCTCCATTATAGCGTTGTAGATCTCCTCCTCACTGGGCAACCCGCCACCAGGATGGCCAACAAATGCCAGCTTACTATCACCTTTAAGGAGACGCCCAACTTCAAAATAGAGCTGTTTGCAGTTGAGTTCCACCATCACCCATCCCCCCACGTACTTGTTCAGTTCAACGATACGTTTTTCAGGGAACGGCCATATCGTGATGGGACGCAACAAACCCACCCTCACACCGTGTGATTTTGCCTTCCTTATGGCTGGGATAACCACACGTGCTGTTATACCATACGCTATGACGATGACATCTGCATCCTCAGTATCGTGTTCCTCTATTTTTATTATCTTATCTGCATTATTGCGTATCTTGTTCACCAGATCCTCAACTGGCGGTACTACCACCTTTTCCGTCATATGCCCTACTATTGCATCCGATAGCACTATCACTGGTACACGATACATTTCAGCAAGATTAAACGCCTCTATGGTGAGGTCAAACATCTCCTGTGGTGAGTTAGGTGCAATTGCAATAACTTCGTAATCACCATGGCTACCCCATCTTGCCTGCATCACATCCTGTTGTGCCCATAACGTAGGTAACCCCGTAGATGGGCCACCACGCTGCACATTTATTAATACCACCGGGGTTTCCATCATCTCCATCATTAGCGAAATACCGGGCCCACTTGTGGCTGTCATCGCTTTGGCACCAGCCCATGATGCACCTATTATCGTCACTGCAGAGGCTATCTCATCCTCCATCTGTATAAATATACCATCAACCTCGGGCAACCTTCTCGCCATATGTTCCATAACCTCAGAAGATGGTGTTATGGGATAACCCGCATAGACATTACATCCAGCAGCTATACCACCCTCGGCGCAGGCAATATCACCTTGCCAGAAATGTGTACCTGTTAAGACCCTTCTGTTAGACATTTTTGGTACGATTCTTTAGCTTTATAACTACTACGTACGAACGTACCTGCAACAGTAGCCTTAAACCCCAGCTGCTTACCCCATTCCTTGTATTTCCTGAACGTATCGGGATGTACGTAACGAGCTACCGGTAGATGCCATCGGGTTGGCCGTAAATATTGCCCTATAGTGATTATATCGACACCTACATCACGTAGATCCTCCATAGCTGAATAGACCTCAGCATCAGTTTCACCTAACCCCACCATCATGCCAGACTTGGTCACTTGGTTAGGTTTAATTCTTTTTATGTACCTTAACACATCCAACGAACGTCTGTACGAAGCTTGTGGTCGCACAATTGGGGTCAACCGTTCCACAGTCTCAATGTTATGGTTCAATACCTCCACATTTAATGCGATGATCTGCTCAAGTGCTGAGGTGTTGAATTTAAAATCTGGTATAAGTAGCTCCAGTTTAATATGAGGTAACCTTTGCCTTAGTCTATGCACAACATCAACAAAATGGTGTGCACCACCATCTTGCAGGTCATCCCGTGTCACGGATGTGATAACTACATAATCTAAGCACATCTCTTCCACCAAACATGCAATACGTTCTGGCTCCATTGGATCTATAGGTTTAGGGATACCGGTTTTTACTGCACAGAAACGGCATCCCCTTGTACATATATCACCCAATATCAAGAATGTAGCTGTCTTGTTACGATAACACTCAACGATGTTAGGACAACGTGCCTCCTCACATATGGTATGGAGTTGTGCATCATGTAGCGATCTATACAGCGGATCGTAGTTCGGAGATACAAAGTGCCGCTCCTTAATCCATGACGGAAGATGCATCTTTCTTGGCCTCAACAAGTACCAACTTACCGTGCGCAGCCGCCAAACGCACGCCACTTTTATCTTCTATCCATGACTCACCGTATAGTATGTATTTCTTCTTTCCCGTGATACGACCTATAACCTTTAGTGGTTCACCTACTGGTATGAGTTTCTTGAACCGCACCTCTAAACTTGCAGTCACTGTAAGACCTTCTGGTTTTGATGCCCATGCTAAGGCTTCGTCCAACAACGTTGCTATTATGCCACCATGAAGCACCCCATTATAGCCCTGATGTTCGGGTTTGGGCAAAAAGGATGCCTCAACTCTCTCCCCATACTGTTTGAACTTAAGCTGTAACCCTATAGGATTTCTCGTACCACATGCGAAACAGTAACCATCATCTGCCAAACGTGTCAGGTCGAGCATCCTCTTTAAATAGTGGAGGTACACATTTTGTCAAGATATCAACATTTCATGAAAGGTTGACCCACCCCATATGTACATTATTTTAAAGTATGGATGAGACAAAAATGCTATACGAGTTAGCGATTATCTTAGATGCGGAGCTCGATGACGATAAGGTGCAGGATGAGCTCCGTAAAATCCGTGAATGGATCGAATCCAAAGGTGGCCATATAGAGGGTGTAGAGGAATGGGGGCGTAGGGAACTCGCATACCCTATAAAGAAGCGTGAACAGGGGTATTACGCATTTGTATACTTTGAGGTACCACCTCACATATCACTCGAGTTACGTGAACACTTACGTATGGCCCCCAGCATACTAAGGTTTCGTGTCTTTAAAACTGAAAAGTTAAGTAGGGAGGCACATGCAGTATAGGATGCCCAATATTAACAAGGTGCTCATATCAGGACACCTAACTCGTGACCCCGAAGTCAGATATACGCCAGCAGGTCAAATTGTGTGCCGATTTGGTATAGCGTCGACACGACGGTTCAAACCCAAAGATACGGATGAATGGCAAGAACGTACTGCATTTATCACAGTAAATGCGTGGGGCGTACTGGCGGAAAGGATAAGCAAAACATTGAAAAAGGGTGACGCTGTTTACATAGAAGGGGAACTTGAAAGCAGGTCATGGGAAACACCAGAAGGTCAGAAGCGCAGTGTTATCGAGATAAGGGCGTTCAAGTTACAGAACCTAACACGTGCTGAAGCAGTTAGCTTGGAAGGTGAAGAGGTGACAACCGACACCAAAGAAGAAACTGAAGAAGAGTTACCATTTTAGAGATGAAGGCAAGATCGAGTAAGTGCTACTTCTGTAGGAATAAGATCGAGAAGATAGATCACAAAATGGTAGATATTCTGAAGAATTTCCTAAGTCCAACGGGAAGGATACTGAACCGAAGAACTACTGGTACATGTAGCAAACATCAACGTCAGCTATCACGTGCAATCAAACGTGCACGTGAGCTGGCGCTACTACCTTACGTGGTGGATTGACATGGGTAAATCCGTCGAGGTAATACTGTTAAGGGAGCACGAAAAATTAGGTAAAGCTGGCGATATCGTACGTGTCAAAATGGGTTACGCCAGAAACTACCTGATACCCGAGGGTATAGCAATATTTGATACACCCAAGAACCGCAAATTATTGGAAGAAAGGATAAGAGCAGAACGCCTGAAGTACGAACGTGAGAAGGTGATCGCAGAAAAGCTAAAAGAACGATTAGAGAGCTGTTCATTCACCATAACGAAACCAGTAGGTGAAGAGGGTAAGCTATTCGGTAGTGTCACACATGCTGATATCGCTAACGCACTGAAGGAAGCTGGCTTTAATGTCGATAAACATAACATCAAGATTGACGAACCTATCAAAGAGATAGGCGTCTATACGGTTGAAGTTACCCTACACCCAGAAGCTAAAGCCAAGGTAAAAATATGGGTAGTAGAAGAGTGATACACGTAGAGGTTTCACGTGTAATATGGGATGAACAGAACAAGGGTCCTGTGGTGCTACTCAAAGATATGAATAGCGATTATGTATTACCCATATGGATAGGTGAACCCGAGGCTATGGCAATAGTAGCAGCACTCGAACACTACGAATTTAAACGACCACTCACACATGACCTGATGAAGGAGATAATCGATAGCCTCGATGCTAAGGTGCTACATATTTTAATAAGTGAGATAAAGGGCTCCACGTTTTATGCAAGGATTATGTTAGAATGTAACGGTAACGTCGCAGAAATAGATGCAAGACCAAGCGACAGCATAGCGCTGGCATTGAGAACAGGTTCCCCCATATATGTAGCACGTGAGGTATTCGAAGCTGGTAAAGCCATACCGTTACGTAACTTTAGTGGGTTCGAGAACTACGGGGTATAGATGGAACCCAAATTCACAAGAAGGTTGGAACAGATACTGAAGATAGCGCGTCGTGAAGCTACTGCCATGGGTGCAGGTAGTGCAGGTAGTGAACACTTACTTTTGGCGATGATAAAAGAAGGTAGCGGGGTAGCGGTTACCGCACTCGTACGTATGGGGATCGATCTTAACAGAGTGATCGAAATCATCCACGAAGAGTACGGTAGGCAATATGGGTTTACACCACAATTCATAAGCCCAGTCGCTTTTAACGACGAAGCTCGCCGTATAATCGAATTAGCACGCGAAAAGGCTATGCAATACAAGCACCCATACGTGGGTACCGAACATCTAATATTGGCGATATTGGAGGACGAAGATAATGTAGCAGCTGAAATACTTTACGAAGTGGGTATACCAGATATAAGTACAGTAGCAGCAGAGATTTTCAACATATTGGGTGAGACCCCACAGGTACCGAAAGCACGCAGGAAATCGAAAACACCCGCAATTGATCACTTCTGTCGCGATATAACAAAACTCGCCAAAGAAGGTAAACTTGACCCCGTCATAGGTAGAGAGAAGGAGATGGAACGTGTCATCCAGATATTATGTAGGAGGAAGAAAAACAACCCCGTCCTCATAGGGGATCCCGGAGTGGGTAAGACCGCCATCGTCGAGGGTATAGCTCAAAGGATAGTACGGGGTGAGGTACCGTACTTCTTACGTAATGCAAGACTGGTGGCACTCGACCTTGGTGCAATGGTAGCTGGTACAAAATATAGGGGGCAATTCGAGGAACGTGTTAAAACAGTGCTTAAGGAGATTAGGGAAGCACCACAAAAGATGATACTCTTTATCGACGAAGTGCATACAGTAGTAGGTGCAGGTGCAGCTGAAGGTGCACTCGATGCAGCAAACTTACTCAAACCCGCACTTGCAAGAGGTGAAATACAGTGCATAGGGGCAACCACATACGATGAGTA
>NMUJ01000006.1 GCA_002256535.1 Caldifarciminota bacterium 4484_18 | reverse complement strand
TGAAGGCGGAACAGCTTGAGGCGTGGCGTAAGATACGTGAAGCGTTTGAAAACGACGGTACAGTTGAAGGTGAAGTGAAGAAAGTAGTGAAGGGTGGGTTTATGGTCGATATAATGTCGGTATGGGGGTTCCTCCCTATGAGTCATGTTGGGCAACAGCTCGATCGACCAGAGAAGCTGTTGGGCACGACTCTGAAATTTAAGATATTGCGGTGTAATGAGCAGCGACGTAATCTGGTGGTCTCACACAGGGAATATCTTGAAGAGGAAGAACGGCGACGTCGTGAGGAGATAGTGCGACGGTTTGAGATAGGTGCAGTGAAGGAGGGTATAGTCAAAAGTATCACACATACGGGTGCAATAGTACAGATAGAGGATATAGAGGCATTCATGCACATCGGGGATATGACATGGACAAGGATATCACATCCAACGGAAGTGCTCAAGCTTGACGATAAAGTTAAAGTGAAAATACTGGAAGTTGATCCTGACACTGGTAAGGTGTTTGTAGGTATGAAGCAGTTGATGCCCCACCCATGGGAGAATATTGAGAGAAAATATCCAGTAGGCTCTGTAGTAAAGGGAAAGGTGGTGGCGATTGTCAACTATGGCGCATTCATAGAGTTGGATAAAGGTATAGAAGGGTTACTACATATATCGGAACTATCTTGGACGCGTAGGATAAAACATCCATCGGAAGTGTTGTCAGTCGGTGATATTGTTGAAGTTAAAGTGCTGGAGATTAACAAAGAGGAGCAGAAGATATCACTTAGTTTGAAGCAGCTTATGCCAGATCCATGGGAAGTGATAGAGACCAAACACCCCATAGGGTCGATCGTTGTGGGTAGGGTGGAACTTATATTGCCGTATGGAGTGGTGGTGGCGTTACAGGATGAGCTTGAGGGATTCATACACATAAGTGATATATCGTGGACACAAAAGATAGAACATCCATCAGAAGTATTCCGCAAAGGACGGAAAGTTAAGGCACGTGTACTGGGGTATGATCGCGAGATGCGTCGAATAATATTGGGGTATAAACAATTGACAGAAGATCCGTTGGTAATATTTCAACGACACCATCCAGTTAGGTCAATAGTTAGGGCTAAGGTTGTGGCTCTATTGGAAAAGGGTATACTTGTGGATGTGGGTAGTGGACTTAAGGGGTTCATACCGATGGAGTTGCTGATGGAGTCGGACCCCAAAAAATGGTCAGATACATACAGAGTGGGTAAAACCATACAGGTAGGGGTTAAGGATATAAATCCGAGCCGCCGTAGGCTTATACTATCGGAGAAGATGTATGAGGAATGGCTTGAACGTCAGCTTATACATAGATATCGTAAGGTGAAAAGCCCTGTAAAGGAGAAGGAGGAGCAAAGGATTGAGCTACCTGAGGAGCTCGATAAACTGATCGACGAATCAGAAGAGGGGAAAAAGGATAAAGAGAAACAAGGGTGAAAGCTTCGGTAATAATCCCTACTTACAATCGGGCAAAAATCTTAACTAAGTGTGTAGCTGCATTGATGGAGCAAACTTTTGATGACTATGAGGTTATAGTGGTGGATGATGCATCCACGGACGATACAGTGGAACGGATGAGAAGGTATCCTGTCCGATATGTGAGGTTAGAAAAGAGGAGCGGCCCTGCACATGCACGTAATGCGGGGATTGAGATGGCAAAAGGGGAGCTCATAATTTTTGTCGATAGTGATGTGATAGTAGCACCTGAATTCGTACGAGATCATGTAGAGATACACGAAGAGAGGGGCGATATCATTTTACAAGGTATGGTCTATCATGTACGTGAGTTACCGAAGAGGCTTAGTTTCAGATACTTGATACCGAACGGTATATGTTGGCATGTATTTATTACACAAAATGCATCAGTTAAAAAGCGGTGGCTGTTGGAAGTGGGTGGATTTGATGAACATCTGGGTGCATTTATGGGGTACCATGATCTGGATCTGGGGTTGCGGTTACAAGAATTGGGGTTGCCGATGGTACATACGTTTCGTAGGTGTAGGGCATACCATGTGGATGGCCCACCAGTGGAGTTGGACGAGTTTATACGTAAATCGTACGAACGTGGTAAAACTGCATATGTGTTTGTGAGACGGTTTGGTAAACGTGGTGAACGTATTGCGCATACACGTAAGGCGCTTATTATATCACATGTATTAAAAACAGAACGTTGGGTCGAAGGTAGAGGGATACGCAGGGTAGTGGCTGAGTTTGCATGTATATCACCGATATACCAGTTGTTGAAGGGTATCATACGGTATCATTATAGGGCTAAAGGGATATTAGAAGCTATGCACTTGTGGGGTGGACAAAACACATTAAATTTATCGGCAATAAGGGGGAAGTATGAGAGTAGCAGTAGGAGCGGATCATCGTGGGGTTGAAATTAAAAATAGGATAAAAGAGTATCTTGCAGGAAAAGGTATAGAAGTTGTGGATTTTGGTACTGACACAGAGGAGAGGTGCGATTACCCTGATCATGGGATACCGACAGCAGAGGCGGTTGCTAAAGGGGAGGCTGATTTGGGTATACTTTTCTGTGGTACAGGGGTGGGTATGAGTATTGTTGCGAATAAAGTTAAAGGTATACGAGCGGGTGTGGTTTGGAACGAGGAGTTGGCGGAGCTTGCACGTAAGCATAACGATGTGAATGTGTTGGTGATACCAACAGATTATGTTGAACCTGAAGCTGTAACTAAAATGGTGGATAAGTGGATGGAGACAGAGCCATTAGGTGATGTGTATGCGAGACGTAGAGAAAAGGTACATCAATATGAAGATAACTGGGTGGGTAAAGATGAACTCGAGCAAGCACTTAAGTTGGCCAAAAAGTGGGAAAAGGAAGCACGTCACTGGCAAGCGATAGCATGGAGAAGGTGATGTTGGAGTTACTTAAAAAGACCGACCCGGAGATATACAATGCAATAAAAGGTGAACTTGAACGTCAACGTAATAACCTGGAACTCATAGCATCGGAGAACTTTCCGTCACTGGCGGTACTCGTTACCATGGCAAGTGTGATGAATAACAAATATGCGGAGGGTTACCCTGGTAAACGCTATTATGGAGGGTGTGAGTGGATGGATGTGGTTGAAACCTTAGCAATAGAACGGGTGAAGAAGTTGTTTGGTGCAGAACATGTAAACGTACAACCGTTGTCGGGGGTGCCAGCTAATTTAGCTGCATACATGGCGGTAGCTAAACCTGGTGACACTATAATGGGGTTGACGTTGTCACATGGTGGCCACCTATCGCACGGGCATAAGGTGAGCTTCTCGGGAATATTATTTAATGCAGTACAATATACCGTGAACCGTGACACTGAGCTTATAGATTATGAACAGCTGCGTAAGTTGGCACATGAGGTTAGACCTAAAATAATCGTGTCGGGAGCGAGTGCATATCCGCGAATTATAGATTTTAAGAAGTTTCGTGAGATAGCAGATGAGGTGGGTGCATACCATATTGCGGATATTGCACATATAGCAGGGTTGGTGGTGGCAGGGCTACATCCATCACCTATACCGTATGCTGATATTGTGACTACTACAACACATAAGACATTGAGGGGGCCTCGTAGTGCAATAATAATGTGTAAACAGGAGTTGGCACGTGCAGTAGATAAGTGGGTTTTCCCGGGGTTACATGGTGGGCCACACATGCATGTGATAGCGGCGAAGGCGGTATGCTTTAAAGAGGCAATGCAAGCTGAATTTAAGGAGTATCAGAGACAGATTGTCAAAAATGCAAAAGCTATGGAGGAGACATTTAAAGAGCTGGGGTATAGGTTGGTGAGCGGTGGTACAGATACGCATCTGTTGTTGGTGGATCTCAGGAGCAAAGGCATTACAGGTAAGGAAGCGGAGGAAGCACTCGATAAAGCTGGTATAACGGTTAATAAAAATACTATACCATATGATCCACAGAAGCCGTTCATAGCGTCAGGAATAAGGATAGGTACACCAGCAATCACCACAAGAGGGATGAAGGAAGCCGAAGCTCGTAGGATAGTGGAGCTCATCGATAAGGTATTGTCTAATGTGGGAAAAGAACAGATTTATAAAGAAGTGCGACAAGAAGTTAACAAATTGTTGAAAGAGTTTCCGTTATATCCAGAGCTTAGGCTATGAAAGAGGTTAGAAGACCGCCATGGGATGCATACTTTATGCAGATAGCGGAGTTGGTGGCAACAAGGTCTACGTGTTTGCGACGTGCGGTGGGTGCAGTGATTGTCAAAAATAAGCGTATACTTACTACAGGGTATAATGGGCCACCGGAGAGGTTACCACATTGTGATGAGATTGGTGGCTGCATACGGGAGAAACTACATATACCAGCGGGTGAACGACAGGAGTTATCACGTGCAGTACATGCAGAACAGAATGCTATTATACAAGCAGCAAAATTGGGTATATCCATAGATGGGGCTACCCTCTATACGACACATTTCCCGTGTTTTATATGTGCGAAGATGTTGATAAATGCGGGGATCAAACGAATAGTATATAAGGAGGGGTACCCGGATGAGTGGGCAAGGCAGATATTGGAAGAGGCAAAAATGGAGGTGGTGAAGTTTGGTGAGGAGGTAACATGAGAGCGTTTAATATTCTGCTGAATATCGTAATAATAATTGGGTTGGTGGTATTGGGGTATCTGGTGATATACCCCCAATATGTAGAACGGACGGAGCGTAGCAAAAAATACGATATATGGGTGAACATGCATATACTGCAGGGTGCGGTTGAAAAGTATGCAGCGTACCATGAGGGGATTTACCCCACAACGTTGGATACGATCATTAAATATATAGAAGAGAAACTGATCAACCCTTATACTGGGAAGAGTCTAATCGATAGAATAGTTCGATATCCAGGTGATACGTTGGGAGTGGGTGAATATTACGTAGTACATGATACAGTGATGGAGGGGGATTCGCTCGTTGTGGTTGAAGATACGTTAGGTCCGGGTGATGTGGTGCCCGTAAGTGATACGGTTGTGTTTCCGGGGATTAGAGTGTTTGAATACGAAAGTTATGACGAGCCCAAGGGGAAAACGGGGGATAGCAAGAATGCGACATTACGTGGGCCTATGGGTACGCTTGCATATGGGTATTATGATCCATCGAAGAAGGGGTTACCGATCACCTATGGGATATTGGGGTTCGACCGACAAGGTATGCCGTTGCATGAGGTGAAACCGAACGGTGAGATACAACTATACGTATTATACCCGGAAGAGGAATAACTTGTGTCGTACAAGTTATTCAAATAGCGAGTGTGTAGAGCTCAAAGTAAGTGATAAATCCTTAAAGGAGGAAATATGAGTATAGGGTGGACAGAAATACTGTTGATACTGTTTATTATCCTGATACTATTTGGGGCACGTAAGTTGCCTGAAATAGGTAAATCGCTTGGCCGTGGTATACGTGAGTTCCGTAAGGCCCTACATCACGAGGAAGAGGATAAAACAGATTAAAGTTTAGCAGGGTCGAGCACCCATATCTCAGTAGTAGCGGGTAAGTGGGAGATTTCCACTTCGGAGGTACCTAAGCGTTTAACATTTGGCTGCCCTTTAATAAAATCGTCTACTGGTGCGATGGGGAAATCTACTGCGGGAGTTTTGAAATGCATGGGGATGACGAGTTTGGGGTTGAGTGTCTTTAGCACTTCGTGTGCCTCACTACTGTCGATTGTATAGAAGCCACCCACTGGTATAAGTAAAATGTCAATAGGTCCTAATTGTTGTGCATGAGCTTCGGTAAGAGTATGGCCGAGGTCACCCAGGTGCGCTATACGGAAGCCGTCGACTTCCATTGTAAAGATAATGTTTTCACCACGCTCGCGACCGGAGGATTTATCGTGGTAAACTTTAATACCTTTGATGCTGATACCCTTAACCTCGTGCGTGCCGGGTGTTTTGATAACTGTGGGTGTCCCCCTTACTGAGGCTACATGGTTATGATCAGCATGGTCATGTGATACGGTTACTATATCGGCGGGTTCATCTATGGGTTTGTAGTTTAGGCTACCATAGGAGCCGGGTTCGTAAGGGTCGGTGATGATTTTGACACCTTTTGAATCTTCTATCAGGAAACTTGCATGACCGTAGAATTTGATCTTCATCGTACCTCCTTTATGTTGATTAAAAATAACTCAGTTCGTACGGAGGCAACCATATTCTATGATACGAGGATGGAGGGTGATTGACCTCGATGGAATATGGTTAAATTTGTAAATGAAAGCAAGTACAGATGCCGGTGTAGCTCAGTGGTAGAGCAACGCATTCGTAATGCGTAGGTCGAGGGTTCGAATCCCTCCACCGGCTATGTTACATGTGGATATACTTTTTGCTGGTAGGGTTTGTGGTGGCAAAGTTAGATATATTGGGTAATAAGGCATTTAAAACCGATATGCTACGTAGGGAGGTGCTCGCTATAGAAGAGGGTGACCGTGTAGATGAAGCTGATATCAGGCGTGCAGAGAATATGTTGGAAAGTTTCTATCATAATAAGGGGTTCTGGACGAGTAAGGTGGATATGATGGTAGCTCGCAAGGATAGCCTTGTGTACATATACTTCTACATAGAGGAGGGTTTCCCCATGAGTGTGAGGGAGATAGAGGTGAAAGGTGCAGAAGGTGATGCGTTCTGTAGCAAGGATATGCTTGCAATTAAAGAGGGTGAAATATACGATTATAGGAAGATATTGGTGTCGATGTTGAGGTTACGTCAACTATATGAGTTACATGGATACCCTGAAGTAGAAGTAGATTATGAATGTAAACGTATAGGGGCGTATGAGGTGCGGTTGGTGTTTAAAGTAAGAAAAGGGCCACAGGTTAGGATAGGAGAGATAGAGGTACGTGGTAACTCTAAAGCACGTAAAGATATGATACTCAGGGAAGCAGGTATTAAGAAGGGGGAGCTATATTCAACTAAAAAGGTGGATGATGCACGGTCGCGCCTCTATATGACAGGATTGTTTGATAAGGTAGAAGCGGCTACCGAACGGATAGATTCTACCAGAATGAAGTTGATATTTAAAGTAGAGGAACGTAAGCCACGATGGGTGAAGGGTGAATTCGGTATAGGTGGTTTTATAGAGACTTATGCATCAATAGGATGGGGGTACGACAATCTGTTCGGATGGGGAGAAAAGTTACAACTGGAGGTTAGATACTTTACTAATTTTAAAGGTGGGTATGATTGGCGCTTGTATAGTAGGTATATAACAC
The DNA here is from genome assembly GCA_002256535.1 of Caldifarciminota bacterium 4484_18. Lineage (GTDB taxonomy): Bacteria > Hydrothermota > UBA3073 > NMUJ01 > NMUJ01 > NMUJ01. Next base: position 17,008 of record NMUJ01000006.1, on the reverse strand, counting down.
CTTACTTCCTAAAGTTTAGATGGAATCTATCAGTGACACCATTTTATGAGTTAAAGCATAGGAGGGCACCGGATTATGAGATAAGGACGTGGGGGATTAGGGGTGAGACCAAACGTGGTATCACGCAACACGTTATGCTCTATCTGGCGTATGACCAAAAATGGCGTAGACTGAGTATAGGGGAAACGTATCAGATGATGGCAACACGATTACCTGTGGATACGAGTGAGATAACGAATGCGGTGAGTGCAGATATATTGATGGATACGAGAGATAATCCGTTTAGACCAGAACGTGGTGTATTGGGTAGGTTGGGGTTGCGGTATGCGGGATATAGGTTGGGTGGTGACAATGACTTCGAAGAGCTGGGGGTTGAGTTCACCGGGTATTATAAATATGAGTTTATGTTGGTAGCGACGAGGGTTAAGCTTACAGGTAAATTAAGTGGTAGGTTGCCACAACTTGATAGATACTTTCTGGGTGGCCCTTACAGCCTTAGGGGGTACGAAACGGATAGGTTGGGTCGACCCTATGGTAAAGAGAATATGGTAGTATCAAATGTTGAGTTTAGGGTGAGGTTGCCGGGTGACTTCATGATGGTATACTTCGTAGATGTGGGAGAAGTGGGGGATGGTGTATTATGGGAATGGTTACGTACCATCGAAAGGCCATATGTGGATGTGGGGTTTGGGTTGTGGAAATATCTATTTGTGGGTGTGGTGAGGTTAGATATAGCTATGCCGGTGATACCAGAGACAGGAAGTATGAAGTGGTGGTTGGTGTTTGGTGAACCATTCTAATGAGTATACGGGAGCTACATAGACAGTTTATAGAGAAGCGGGTCAGTGTGAGTGAGGTTGTGAGAGGTTATATCGAAAGAATACGGAAGAGTAGATTGAATGCCTACATTACGGTGTTTGAAGATGAGGCATTGAAGTGTGCGAAACAGATAGATGATAAAATAGTGCGTGGCGATAAAGTGGGGATATTGGAAGGTATACCTGTGGCAGTTAAAGATAACATTTGTGTGAAGGGATATCCCACGACGTGTGGGTCGAAAATACTCGAGAGATTCGTACCCCCGTATGATGCAACGGTTGTGGAAAAGTTGAAACAACATGGTGTGGTATTGTTAGGTAAGACAAATATGCATTGGGTTCAGATACGGGAGGGTCGATACGGTTGCCGGCTGCATATTGTGGGGTGGTGGGGCTTAAGCCAACGTATGGAAGGGTGTCACGATATGGGTTGGTAGCGTTTGCATCATCGCTCGACCAGATCGGCCCTATAGCAAGTAATGTTGAGGATGTAGCAATTCTATTGCAGGTGATTGCAGGGTTCGATAATAGGGATTCGACGAGCTTGGATGCAGAGGTACCTAATTATCTGGAGGAGATGCAAGGTGACATAAGTGGATGGAGGATAGGGTTGCCAAAGGAGTACTGGGGTGAGGGTATCGATGAAGCGATCAAATCAGCTGTACGTGATGCAGTAAGTGAATGGGAGAAGCTTGGCGTTAAAGTGAAGGAGATATCACTACCACACACGAAGTATGCGATACCTACGTATTACATGATTGCTACAGCAGAGGCATCGTCCAACCTTGCACGATACGATGGTATAAGATATGGGTTGAGCTGCAACGGCGGTACAACGCAGGAGGTACACCTGAATACCAGAACGGAGGGGTTTGGTGATGAAGTTAAACGTAGGATAATGTTGGGTACGTTTGCACTTAAGGCAGGCTATAAGGAGGAGTACTATTTGAAAGCGACACAAGTACGTGAATTGATACGGTGTAATTTTATGCAGGCGTTTGAGGAGGTCGATTTGATAGTCACCCCCACAGCGCCGGTGTTGCCATTTAAATTAGGTGAACGTGTAAGGGAGCCGCTCGCCATGTATATGGTGGATATACTAACAGTAGGGGTTAATCTCGCCGGGTTACCAGCTATATCAATACCATACGGTGAGGTGGAGGGGTTACCCGTAGGTGTACAGATAATAGGGCAGTTTCTTGGTGAATCGAAGATATTGAGGTTGGCACATACATTGGAACGGGTAACCTGTTAGATGCGATTTTCGGTGGTTAAATCAAAGAAGTGCAAACGAGCGGGGTTAAACTTTATGGTTATTGAATCACCAATCCTATAATCGTGGCGAGGTGCTACTCTTGCTACTATGCTATGGGGGGCAACATCCAGATAGAGTAGGGTTTCGTGGCCGAGGGGTTCGATCAACTTTATGGTGGATTTGAACCCATCTGTGGAGTGTTGTATATCTTCGGGACGGATGCCGAGGATGATAGATTTGCCGGTGTAGGGTAGTAGCTTAGAACGCCATGCTTCGGGTAGGGGTAAGTTGATGGGAGGGGCAACAAATCGTAGGCCTTCAGCTTGTACGATTTTACCGGTGACGAAATTCATGGGTGGGCTACCGATGAACCCGGCAACGAATTTGTTTGCAGGTTCATTATAAAGTTGTATGGCGGGTGCTATCTGTTGGATTTCACCTTCGTTGAGCACAACTATGCGTTCTCCCATGGTCATCGCCTCTATCTGGTCATGGGTTACGTAGATCATGGTAGTACCCAACTCTTTGTGTAGGGAGGAGATTTCGGCACGTGTTTGGACACGGAGTTTGGCATCGAGGTTGGAGAGTGGTTCGTCAAACAGGAATACGGCGGGATTGCGGACGATGGCACGACCGACAGCTACACGTTGTTGTTCACCACCTGAAAGTTCGCGTGGCCGACGTGCCCAGAATTTGCTGATATTTAGCATGCTGCTGGCTTTTTCGACACGTTCGTGTATGTGATCGCGGCGATAGCGACGTAACTTGAGTGCGAACGCCATATTGTCGTAGACTGTCATATGTGGGTATAATGCATAGTTTTGGAACACCATAGCTACGTTGCGATCCTTAGGTGGTACATCGTTTACAAGCTTATCACCGATGTAGATCTCGCCGGTAGTGGGGGTCTCGAGGCCAGCAATCAGCCGTAGGATGGTAGATTTGCCACAACCGGAGGGGCCAACGAGTACGATGAATTCACCATCTTCTACGTGTAGGTCGAGATCCTTTACAGCAACTACATTGCCTTCAAATATCTTCGTTACCTCTCTAAGTGTGACACTGGCCATGTTATAGAGATATACGGTATGTAAGGGTAGTCAACCCATAACCCTGAGCGAGATTATAAACTGATACGATATACACCTGGTGTTATGCGGAACTTGTCCTCATACAGGTGGGTGAGCTCTTGGATGTAAGAGGATGGGTCGCCCTTCAACAAATGTATGGTGGCACCACCGAAGCCTGCACCCATAAGGCGTGCACCGAGGCAACCTAACCGCTTACCTGTATCGACGAGGAAGTTGAGTTCGGGGCAGCTCACCTCATAAAGGTGACGTAGGCTTTCGTGTGATTCAAACAGTAGCTCGCCAAGCTTTATGTAATCACCTTCACGGAGGGCGGATTCAGCTTCCAGTACGCGTAGGTTCTCTTCTACGATGTGTTTGAGCCGTTTATGTAACGTAGGTGAAAGCGATAACTTATTGATGACATGTGAAGGTACCTCACGTAGTAGCTTGTATTCGGGGTGGTGTCTCTTTAAAAGCTCGATACCGGCCTCGGCTTCGGCACGCCGTTTATTGTATTCGGAGGCAGCGAGGGCACGTTTGACCTTGGTATCGATGACGAGGATTGTGAAGCTTGTGGTATCAAACTCCAGGTAGTGGTACGTAAGGTAGTGGGTATCAAGGAATATGAAGTTGCCAGGTTTGGCAAGCACGGATGCCATCTGGTCCATGATACCACACTGGACTCCTACGAACTTGTTCTCTGCACGTTGACAGAGGGTGGCTATACGTTTTGGGGGGAGGTCGAGATTTGAGGATTTAATAAACGCATGGGCGTGTGCTACCTCTAACGAAGCAGAGGATGATATACCGGCACCTATGGGTACCTCATTATATAATAAGCCATCGAACCCAAGTAGCTCGTAACCGGCTTCTTGGAGGGCGAGTGCAACTGATTTGGGGTAGTTAGTCCATGAACCAGGAGGATCGAGGGTTATTTCAAGTAGGGAGAATTCGAGTGTCTCGTCAAACTTGGCATCGTACAACCTAACCTGGTAATCGTGGCGTGGCCTAAACAGTAAGTGGCACTGTATGTTTTGTATACCCGCAGGTAACACGTAACCGCCGGTGTAATCAGTATGTTCACCGATGAGATTGATACGGCCGGGTGCGGATACCTCCACTATATCGCCTGAACCATAAAGGGATAGGAATTTATCACGTAATGTCTGTTTATCCATCGATGGACCGTAACTTAGCAGCTGAGGTTTCAGGTGGTATGGAGTTGATGACAACGCCAGCACCTTGTTCACAACCTGCGAGATATTTCAACTTATCACGTGTTATGTAAGGAGAGTAAAACTCGATATGGAAGTGATAGTAGGGGTAAGGGGTGTGAGCTAATGAGGTAACTTCGTTGTGAGTTAGTTCGGTTATGTGTTGTATATGACGACGTGGGTAGATGTGTACCTCATAGGGATATTTGGCAAAAAATGGTACGAAGGTGACAAAGTGGTCATCCTCCATAACGATACGAGTATGTAGTTGTAGCTCTTCAGCAAGTATATCACAGAATAGGCAGCTACCATGCGCGTTACGATAAGTTTGGCTATGGTGTAGCTCCTTTGCAGGTATAGGTGGGATGAATGGAAATGCGTAGATTTGGCCATGGGGATGGTGAATGGTGACACCTACCTCTTTGCCACGGTTTTCAAATATAAGCACATATTTTATGTGAGCGTAGCGGGCAAGCTCGTGGTAGCGGGATTGCCAGAGCTGGATAACTTTTATAACATCGTCGAGGGGAAGTGTACCCAATGTGGCATCATGTTTTGGTGAGTATAGTACGACATCACAGAAGCCTTCGATGGGGGCAACCTTCGAAAACGTAGGTGGTTCTATCTCGATGGGTGGTGCGGGTGTCATCAAGCTTGGGAAATCGTTTGGATAGATCATGACGTCATAGGTATCGGGTATATTAGGTGAGCCTGGGCAGAATGGACATATATCTTTGGGTAGAAATGGGCGGTCAACACGGTGGGTGGCAACTATTACCCATTCGCCGGTTGTGGGGTTAAGTCTCAGTTCCGACATCGGTAGGCTCTATAATACTACGGCGAAGGGAGTCGATCTCCTGTGAGAGTTTTGTGTTCTCTTTCGTAAGGCGTGATATCTCACGTCGTAGGTGGAGTTCGTCGATAATGAGCGGTATAAACACAAATATCATGCCAGCAGCTACTATGATGAGGACTAAATATAGTACGGGAATGTTGGGTATCTGTTTGGTGAGAATGCGTATGGTGACAGTGGTGTGATAATTCTGTGCCCCCACCACGATTGCCAGTAGGTAGATTAAACTGAGTATCAACAGTGCCACTATACGCATGAGGCCTCCAGCTATAGAATTTAAAGGTAAATGGGTGATGTCAACTATCGGTGAAATCAGCCAGCATGTAAAGATCATAAGTGTGGTTGATGATTGTGGGTTAAGGCTTTATCTTTATAGATGTGGAGACGCATAGTTGCAGTGATAGGGGTCGGTATAATACCGGTGATGGTACAATATCCAGTGGTGTGGTGGTATGTATTGGCAATGATGACGGTTGTGGGGTTCATAGATCGTAGGTTTGGCAAGTATATGTTAAGTACAGGGGTAGCTGCTGGTATGATTATATTGCTGATATATGGGTGGGGTGAAGGTAGGTTGATGTTAATGGAGAACCGTGCGGTGTTGGTTGTACTTTACACGTGGTATATGGCAGGGATGATAGTATTGGTAGCGAATAGCTTCACGTATACGGAGAAGTTGCGCTGGCTCACCCGTATGGGGAGAGGGTGGCAGTGGGTGGTGATGTGGGATTGGGCTACAAGGGTGTTTTATAAGATAAAGCTCGCACATAGAATATGGCGACGTGTACCGTTATGGTTTTATAGGGTGCCACGTGTAATGGAACAATTAGCATACATGATGGCGAAGGAGTTGGAGCGTGGTGAAGATAGGTTATTAATATTAAAGTGGCGGACTGAGGATGAACAAACTTAAGCAGAAGGTGCTGGTGTTGAACCAAAACTACGAGCCGCTTAGTATTACCATAATGAAGCGTGCGGCAGTGTTAATGCTTACGGGTAGGGCGGAACTTGTTGAGCGGCGTAGTTTCGATTTACATAGTGTGAACGGTGTATATCCAGCACCGAGTGTGATAAGGCTCAAAACTTACATACGTGTGGATAATAGGTGGCCACCGCTTACACGTAAAAATATATTGAAACGCGACAACCATACGTGTCAGTACTGTGGGGCAAAAGGTGGTGACCTTACGATCGATCATGTGATACCAAAAAATCGTGGTGGACGTGACACGTGGGATAACCTTGTAACCGCATGTGTTAAGTGTAACAACCGTAAAGGTAACCGTACACCTGAGGAGGCTGGTATGAAGTTACGTAGGAAGCCGTTCAAGCCTTATTATTTTATGCTTAACCTACCAGATATACCGGATTCGAGGTGGGAGAAGTACTTATTCCTTAAACATAGGGTTTAATGTGGATAATCTTCTTGTGGGGGTGGGTATTAGGTGATGTAGGTATAACCGGTAATTATTTACTTACCGATAGTGTGGTGTATGAGATATTGGAACCATTGAAGGGGGGGATATTTGATACAAACAGGTTTAGGTGCGCTGTGGAGGAGATACTCGAACTATATGGGGAGAATGGATATCCATTTGCTGAGATTGGGGTCGAGGATATTAGAGTACAGGCTGATACCATCTTTATGATGCTAAAGATACATGAGGGAGGGTTGCGATATGTACGTAGGGTGGAAGTTGAGGGTATGAAGTTACCGAAATGGAAACTGTGTAGTGGATGTTTGCTCACTGGTGCACCGTTTAGGTTGAGCGGGTTGCGTAAGCTACAACGTAGGGTGATGAGGATGGGGGTGGCCACCGATATGGGGGTGAAGCTCATCCCAATAGGGGGGGATAGTGTTGATGTGGTGTTATGGGTGAGACCACAACATGTAAGGTTTTATGGGTATGTAGGTGGTTGGGTTGATGCTAATGTGAGGTTGAGTTCGTGTAATTTTTGGGGGCGTGCCGAACGTATTGAGATAGATGGTAGGAAACACGGTGAGCACGGTAGCTTGTATATTTTGTATCGGGAGCCTGTTCTGGTGCGTGAACTATTTATGTGGCAGACCACACTATCGTATAGGGTGATGGAGGGGTTCGGTGAATACAGTTTGGGGGTGGGAGTATTTTATCCATTAACAACGTACGAGGTGGGGGTGGAGTTCGAACGTAGGGTTAATCTCTATCCATATCGAAATATAAACTATGGCGGTATGTTAAATATGAGATACAGGGGTGAGAGGTTGGTGTTGATGAGCAGACTCGGGTATTGCGGTGAACTGTATGGTTATGGTGAGTTGCGATGGGTTAGCAAATATGTACGTGTGGGGGTAGCTGGTGGGTATACAGATGCGGATGTGGTGTATCGGTACTGGGAATTAGGGGGTGATAACCTACGTGGCTTCTATAAAGGGGAGATTAAAGTGCCTAAATTTGTACGAATAGCGGTTGAACCATATCTGCATGGGTTGTATGGGTTGATGGATATTGCATATACGGGTGAACTCGTATGGAGTGTAGGGGTGGGTTTAGAGCTACAGGCTGGTAAGACTACGGTGCAGGTGAGTGTGGCTTTCCCATATATGGATGTACATAAGGGTAAGCTACATGTGGAGATGAAACTGGAGGAGTGATCACTCTTCCAGAAGGATCTGGATACGAGAGCGGTTACGTAGGGTAGAGATAAATTCATCATAACGCTGACGTAGGAGTTCATTGAATACAGTACGTTGGAGGTGTGGTGGTAGTTCACCATATGGGCGTGCTTCTTCTGCGTAGATGGTGTCGACTTTGAAAATTACCAGACCGAGCGATGTACTTACGGGGGGGCTGAATTCACCCTCATGTAGGGTACGTAAGACGCTTGTGATCCAATTATCTTCACGTAAATTAGCTATACCTGAGTAGCCACCGATGACGGATTTGCGATTCTCAGAGAACCTATATGCAAGGTCGGCGAAATCTTTACCCTTTTGTAGTTGATACAATACGAGATGTAGCTTCATACGTTTGAGTGTATGTAGCCAGAGGGTGCTGTCCTTAGGTAGGCTTACGAAGAAGGTACGATATTCGGCAAGCTTGGGTACACGTACGAGGGTGGAACTCGATATGTGTACTTTTCTATAGACCTCATCGTTCAACAGCTTATATATCATGATGCGTTGCTGTAGATCATTATGAAGGTGCGCTTCATCCAACCCAAGTGTTAGCAAGGTGTTGAGGAAGCTGCTGGGTGAGCGGAAAGCTTGTTGAAGGTTATCAAAATATAGTGAATCCTCCCACGCAACGTAGCCACGCCGATAGGCTTCACGATAGAGTAGGTAATAATCGAGCCAACGTAGGAGGGCAGCTCGTAAGGGTTCGCCTGCATTTTGTATCATACGTATTTCGTTGAGGTAAACCTTACGGTGATCGACTATAGCTACCACGGGGTTGTCGATAGTGGGGGCGGGTACCCAATCTTCAGATACATGCTGGCAAAGTGTATCAAGGTACGCTTGTTTATCGAAGGGGGGGTTGTCGAGAAATAGCACCCATCCATCTATGTGGGTGTGAGCACGACAGGATTTGATCTCAGAGATTATGTTATGAACAGGCTTCGTATATGCACCCAACCCTATATAAGCGAGACGACTGCGTGCGTTCTCTTTGACAGATGTGGCAAGCTTCACCACCATATCTTCTGGATAGGTATAGGCCATGGGGATTAATAGATCGATGATACCGAGTTGGGGCCATGTCTGCCACACCTGTTGTACCCAGTAGAAAGCGGTACCTGCGTGTGCGAAGACGGCAGCTGAAACAATAACGTTGGGTTTTATGCGTTTAACTTCATTGTAGACACGGGAGACGAGCTCTGTAACTGCATGCGCACGTTCGCTATTCCAGATGAGGTTGTAGTAGCGGGTCCATGCATCATAAGGGGAGAAGCCACGATGTAGGTCACGTTCGGGTGCATGGCTACGTGAGTTATCGGGTAGAAGAGCGGGGTCCCAACTTTCATGTAGGTCGATGAAATATTGGCGTTCGATATCGGAGTAACCATATTTTGTACCAGGGAAACGTACGAAATCGAAATGTACACCATCGACATCGTAATTACTCACAATTTCGAGGAAGATGGAGGTGAGGTAATCCTTGACCGAGTCGAGCCGCGGGTTGAGGTAGATGCCTTCAACCCCTCTTGAGAGCCAGTCTCTTCTGGTGTAACCTGACATGGGTATACCTCTATCGTCGATTAAGGTCCAGTCAGGGTGTAGGTTAAGTACGTGGTTGGGAGCTTTTGGGGGTTCGTCGCTCGACCATATGACATAGGTGTTAACCCATGCATGTACCTGTATGTTATTTTTGTGACATAAGCGGATGAACTCGCGGAGTGGATCGTAATCTTTATATTTGCGAATATAGTCGGATTTGGGGAGGATTTTCGAATCATAATATGCGTAACCACCTACTACACACTGTACGATGAGTAGGTTGAAATTGTGGGATTTGGTGGATTGGACAATCTTCTCAACGTTTTTGGGATCCCTTATGAAGCTGGCTTGTATCCACATGCCACGTGCTTCCATATGCCCTCCTACGGATAAAATAAGTAATAAATACCAAGCCATAGGGTGGCTAAAGGAGTTGCTGTAATAATTTAGGTATTTCTTCAGGCTCGTTAGCTACGGGGATACCATGTGACTCGAACGTACGTATCTTTTCTGTGGCTGTGCCTTCGCTACCTGAAATTATGGCACCTGCATGTCCCATGCGTTTGCCGGGGGGTGCGGTTTTGCCAGCTATGAAGGCGACAACAGGTTTAGTTATGTGGTTGGCGATATAGTGGGCGGCTTCCTGTTCGTCGGTACCACCTATTTCACCGATGAGCACTATTGCACGGGTTTGGGGGTCGTTTTGGAACAGCTCCAACCCTTTGATGAAGTTAAGCCCTATAATGGGGTCGCCACCTATGCCGATGACGGTGGATTGCCCCAGAGCATTGGAGGTTAGGTGATGTACGATTTCGTAGGTAAGTGTACCGCTACGTGATAATACACCTATTTCGCCGGGTTTGAATATGTGACCTGGCATTATACCGATCTTACACTTGCCGGGGCTGATGATACCAGGTGAGTTGGGTCCTATAAGGGTGATACCTTTACTACGTAGGTAGGGCACCACACGTAACATGTCATGTACAGGTATACCTTCGGTTATTGTCACAATCAGTGGTATGTTGGCGGCAGCAGCTTCTATTATTGCATCGGCAGCAAATGGTGCAGGCACAAATATGCAGGTGGCGGTGGGATTGACCGCAGATACGGCATCGGCAACAGTATCAAATACGGGGAGGGTGTCGACTTTGGTACCGCCCTTGCCGGGGGTTACACCACCTACTACTTTGGTGCCATAGGATTGCATCTGTTTGGCATGAAATGAACCGTCACGGCCTGTGATACCTTGTACTAATACGCGGGTGGATTCATCTATAAGGATTGACATTGTACCTCCTTCTTAGGCAGCTTTGAGAAATACATCGATAGCGTCGGTTTTCTCCCAGGGGAGTTCGGGACGCCCGAAATGGCCACAACAGGCAGTTTGACGATAGATGGGACGGAGTAGATCAAAGTAGTCGATGATACCACGTGGGGTGAGATCGAACTGCTTCTTGATGATATCACGTAAGCGTTGGTCAGGTATTTTGCCGGTACCGAGTGTATTCACGTCGATAGCGACAGGTTCGGCTACCCCTATTGAATAGCTGAGACTTATGAGGATACGATCGGCTAGCCCCGCTTCGACAATGTTTTTCGCTAAGTAACGTGCCATGTAAGCGGCAGAGCGGTCGACTTTGGTGGGATCCTTACCGGAGAAGGCGCCGCCACCATGTGGTACTGTGCTACCATATGTGTCGACGATGACCTTCCTACCGGTCATACCGGTGTCGGAGATGGGGCCACCGATGACGAATTTGCCGGTGGGGTTAATGAAATAACGGGTGGGTTCATCAAGCCAGTCTCCCAGCACGGGTTTGATGATAGTTGAGATGGCTTCGTCACGTGCGGTATCGGTTATGGACATACCTGTATCGTCGAGTATGTCAGGAGTATGTTGAAAGGATAAGACTATGCAGGATACGTGAAGGGGGCGGTTGCCTTCATATTCGACGGTGACCTGTGCTTTACCGTCAGGGCCGAGGTAGGGTAATATCTTATTCTTGCGTACGTAGGCAAGCCTATGCATGAGCTTGTGTGCCAACATTATAGGTAATGGCATACGTTCGGGGGTTTCGTTGGTTGCGTAGCCGATCATTGTTCCCTGGTCGCCGGCACCACCACGATTTACACCCTGGGCGATGTCAGGTGATTGTTGTGAGATGGCGTTCAGTACACCAATAGTGTCGGGTTCGAGGCCGAACTCTTTTGTGTAACCGATCTCTTTGAGGATTTGGCGGACGAGGTCGTTAAGTTCAACGTAGCCTTGGGTGGTGATCTCACCACCGACGATGACGAGCCCACGGGTGATGAAGGTTTCGCACGCTACACGGGAGTGGGGGTCTTGTTTGAGTAGCTCGTCAAGTACAGCGTCAGAAATCTGGTCACAGATCTTGTCGGGATGGCCCTCGGCGACGGATTCGGAAGTTAAGAAGCGTTTCATGAGATGCCTCCTTGATGGCAATTAATATAGGATAAGGTGATGGGATGTCAACATGTAACCGGCAAGCTGACCAAATAGGTTAAATTGGCGAATCAACCCGACAAACGAGATAAATGTTACATTTACTTGACCCTGTGGGTTTGGGCATATTTTAAACTATCGGTGTATGAAATTAGGAGGTGAAATGGACTATAAAGAGACGCTCAACCTACCGCGGACGGGATTTTCGATGAGGGCTAACCTTGTTGAGAAGGAGCCTAAAATACTTGAGAAGTGGGCAAAAATAAAGTTATATGAGAAGATGTTGAATCGTAAGGATGTAAAGGGGGTATTTGTACTACATGATGGGCCACCTTATGCGGATGGTGATTTACATATTGGGCATGCGCTTAATAAAACGCTTAAGGATATAATCATAAGGTATCGAAATATGACAGGTTATGTGACACCGTTTGTACCGGGATGGGATTGTCATGGTATGCCGATTGAATATAGGGTGATACAGGAGTTGGGTGATAAGGCCAAGAGGATGAGTAAGCGTGAAATACGACATGCTTGTGAACAGTACGCGTTGAAATATGTGAACCTACAGAAGGACGGGTTCATAAGGTTGGGAGTGGTGGGTGATTGGGAACATCCGTATCTAACGATGGACCCAAAGTACGAAGCGAGGACGTTGGAGGTATTTCAGAAGTTGATAGAAGGTGGTTATATCTATAGAGCTAAACGGCCAGTACATTGGTGTACGAGGTGCCAGACAGCATTAGCGGAGGCAGAAATCGAATACGAGGAACATACGTCACCATCGGTGTACCTGTTGTTTGATGTGCAGGGTGAGGAGGCAGCATTTTTGGTGTGGACTACTACACCATGGACGTTGATGGGTAACGTGGCTATAGCACTACATCCGGATGCAATGTATGTGTATGTTAAGCATGGTGAAGGGGTGTGGATACTGGCAGAACCGGCACTTAAGCGGGTGATGGATGAGATAGGGGTGAGGGAGTTTGAAATCATCAAGAGGGTGAAGGGTAAAGATCTGGAGGGTAAGCTTGCATACCATCCATTCGTCATACGTGATACGTATGTGATAAATGCGCCGTTTGTGGTGACGGACCAAGGTACGGGATGTGTGCATATTGCGCCAGGACATGGATATGAGGACTATCTGGTAGGTATCGAATACAATCTGCCAATAGTGTCGCCAGTGGATGCAACTGGTAGGTTTACAAGGGAGGTGGGTGAGTTCAGTGGTATGTATGTGTTTGATGCGAATGACAAGATTATTGATAAGTTACGAGATGTGGGTAAACTGGTTAAGGCAGATGTTATTACGCATTCGTATCCACATTGTTGGAGGTGCCATTCGCCACTCATATTTAGGGCTACACCGCAATGGTTTCTGGATGTTGAACATAATGGGTTGAAGACGAGGATGTTGGAGATGGTGGAAAATCGGGTAAGCTGGGTACCACGATGGAGTAGAGAACGTGGTTATAACACCATAAGGGAGAGACCGGATTGGTGTCTGTCACGGCAAAGGAGTTGGGGTATACCGATACCGGTACTTTATTGTAAGAAGTGTGGTGAACCGCTGTTGGAGGCAAAGGTTGTGGAGAGAGTGAAGAAGTTGGTTGAACAAAAAGGTAGCGAGGCGTGGTTTGATGTAGAACCCGAAGAGTTAGGTGAGTTTGAATGCATGAAATGTGGTAGCCGTGAATTTGCAAAGGAGGAGGATATATTTGATGTGTGGTTTGATTCATCGTGTAGCTTCTATGCGCTGAAGTTGGATATACCTGTGGATCTATACCTGGAGGCAGTTGAGCAACATAGGGGGTGGTTTCAACATTCGTTGTTGTTGGCGACTGCGGTGAGGGATGAACCGCCGTTTAAGGGGGTGTTGACACATGGGTTGATATTGGATAAGAACTATCGGAAGATGTCGAAACATCTGGGTAATGTGGTGACACCACGTGAGGTATGGAATAAGTGGGGTGCAGATATATTGAGGTTATACCTGGCGAGTGTTGACTATACGCAGGATGTGGCGTTCGATGAGGAGAAAGTGGCACAGGTGGCGCAGGACTACAGGAAGATAAGGAATGTGTTTCGATACATACTGGGTAATCTGTACGATTTTGATTACGAAAGGGACAAAATTGAATATGAGAGGATGATGGCGATCGATAGATACATGTTGCATAAGTTGCAGGAGGTGATCGATAAAGTACGACGTGGGTATGAGGATTATGCGTTCTATAAAGTGATATATCACTACCACAACTTTATTGTGTATCTGTCGCGGTTGTATTTGGATGTATTGAAAGATAGGTTATACACGTATGGGAAAGAGTCGGTTGAACGTAGGAGTGCACAAACTGCGTTATATGAGATAATGGGGGTGATTGTGCGACTTATAGCACCGATAATGCCGTTTACGGCGGAAGAGGCATGGGGGTACTTCAAACCCGGCAGCGAGAGTGTGCAGTTGGAGAGCATGCCAGAGGTGAACGATAAATATGTGGATAAAAAGTTGGCACGTGAGTGGGAGCTACTGGAGAGGGTGCGTGAGGATGTGCTACCTGTGTTGGAGCAGCTACGTAGGGGTAAACTTATAGGTAATTCATTAGAGGCGAGGGTGGTAATTTGGGCACGTGAGGAGATTAAGAAGATACTTCTCAAGTATGAGAATGAGTTGGCGGCTTTCTTTATTGTATCGGAGGTTGTGATAAGTGATGAGAAGGTGGGTAGCCCAGGTGAGTTGGTGTGGGTGAAAGCTGAACGTATACCGTATAGGAAATGTGAGAGATGTTGGATACATGCGGCAAGTGTGGGTGAGGATGAAACGTATCCGACGTTATGTGCGAAGTGTGTGGAGATTGTGAAAAATTACTGTAGGTGATGCGTGGAAGATGGAGATGGTGGATAGTCTTGGTAGGGGTGGTGGGTGTGGATCAGCTCACGAAGCAGCTGGTGGTTAGATGGCTTGTACCTTACAGACCGGTTAGGGTGGTTGGTGATTTCATACGTCTACAGTATGTGCATAACCCATATGCGGTGTTTGGTGTGAAAATGCCGGGGGTGTTACTTATACCGGTGATGGTGGTGGTTATAGGTGTGATACTATATTTTTGGGTGATACGTAATTTCCACTGGGAGAGTACACTTATAATAGGGGGGGCGATAGGGAACTTGATCGATCGTATCATGTATAAAGGGGTGGGGGTGGTGGATTTCATAGATATTGGGGTGAGTAGGTGGAGGTGGCCAACATTCAACGTAGCAGATACGGCAGTGGTTATTGGGATGGTGGTGTTGGGGGTTAAAATAGTATTTGGGGGTAAAAAACATAGCCCATAGCGGGATGACATCATATAGCTCAACCCGCTGTTTGTTCAGTGGTGGAGTTTATGTTTGATACTCCATAGTAGGTTGAGTGGCGGGCGTAGCTTCTGTATGCCAAATATAGGGGTGAGGGTACCGCCAAATGAGCGGAAGAAACGCTCGATGGTGGGTATCATGGAGCCTTCGAAGTCGAATTCAGATAGGCCATGGTGTTGACAGAATTGGATACATTCCCAAAGTAATAGGGAGGTGGCACCCCTCACGGAGAGGGGTGAGAAGCCACCTGCTAAGTAATAGGCACGGTGGTGATCCCAAACTATTAGGGCGACACTTTGAGGTACGTTATGGCGATCATAAGTGGTGAAGATGGTAGCGGAGCCACGTGAGTGGGCGTGCTCGTAATAACGACGTAGGTGATGAATGTAAGGTGGGTGCGAACGGCGTTGCATGGTGTGGGTATAGAGTGAGAGTAGATCAGATAGGGTGCCGTGGGTGACTGTAAGGCCATGGGATTTGGCGTAGGTGATATCGTTGCGACGTGTGGTACGTAGGTTAGTTAGTAGGTGGGGGGAGTTGAGTTTGAGTATGTAGGTGTAAGTGATGTATGGTGAGTAGCTGTGCTGGATGAAGGGTAAGATGTTGTCAAAATGTGGGACGAACCGCTGTATTATGAAAGGTGATATACGAGATAGATGGGTTGCGATGAGTGTAAGTATGGCGAGTTCAGTGGATTTATGTTCAACGTATTTGGATGAGGTAGATATAAAAAGTGGGCCAAGGTATGGGGTGAGTGGTGGATGTATCAATAATTTGAGGCCAAATTTGTGATAAAAGGTAAGTGGTATGCCGGCAACTAATTGGGTGCCTTTGAATACACCAAGCGGGTGGAAATCGAACCCCGTAGCGGATAGCCACCAGGAGGTGTGGAATATGGTGCTATGAGGCGAATTTTCCACTAAGGTGTCCCAGGTGGTGGTATCTATGGGTTGAAGTGTGTAGCGTGACATTTAATTAAGATAAGCTTAAATTGGGGATGTGAAGCTGATTGACGGATAAAAGGGGTGCATATTTTATAGGGGATGATAGAATTATTTGGGGTTGAAAGATTGGGGGTAGGATGGAGTTGAAACTATTCAGTGGACGTGGTAATTTGGAGCTTAGCGAACGTATAGCGAAGGCGGTGGGGTGTGGATTAGGTAAGCTTACGATTAGGAATTTTGCGGATGGCGAGATATTTGTGAAGTTTGAGGAAAACATACGGGGGGCAGATGTGTTTGTGATACAGTCGACACAGCCGCCGGCGGATAACTTGATGGAGCTGCTGTTGATTATTGATGCAGCGAAGAGGGCATCGGCACAGAGAATAACGGCGGTTATACCGTATTATGGGTATGGTAGGCAGGATAAGAAGGATGAGCCACGTGTACCTATATCGGCGAAGTTGGTGGCAGATCTGTTAACTACAGCGGGTGCGGATAGGGTGTTGACGTTGGATTTGCATGCGGATCAGATTCAGGGGTATTTTAATGTGCCGTTGGATCACCTGTTATCTACGTATGTGATAGTACAGCATTTTAAGGATAACTCGATATTAGAGCTTAGCAACACGGTGGTGGTTGCACCTGATGTGGGTGGTACACGTAAAGCAAGGCATGTAGGTAGGGCGTTGGGTGGCTTACCTATAGCGATTGTGGATAAGTGGCGACCTGCACCTAATATGGTGGAGGTGATGAATGTGATAGGTGATGTGGAGGGTAAGGAGGTGTTGATTGTTGACGATATAATAGATACGGGTGGTACGATAGCGAA
>NMUJ01000005.1 GCA_002256535.1 Caldifarciminota bacterium 4484_18 | reverse complement strand
AAGAGAGGTTAAACTTCAACCTACCCAGTTGTGGTGCTAAATTCACGCATATTCTGCTATCACGATGCGATATATCAGGTAACTTACCAGCTGCATATGCTGATGCTATGTTATAACTGATAGTGGGGTGGATTGCCTTTATTCCTTTCAAATATATTGATATACCAGCACACCATGTCTTTGCATCATAATAGTCAAAATCTTCACGATAATCGTCATATTTATACGTAACCCATACCGATACCTTATACCTGGATACACTATACCCCATACGTAATTGCAAGCTGAGCGTTTCATACTCACAAGGTACATATTCACCACGTCGGTTACACATCCACCGTATGAGATATACGGGGGTATATCTGATAGCAGGTTGTATAAACACACCGTTGTACAATTTTTGCCAGATGTTGAAATACAACACATTATAGCTTTTGCGCCGATTGAACACAAATTGGTTTTGTGTCACATGTAAGTTAAAAGTTGTTCGCTTACCATCAAATATATAACGACGTAGCTTAAATGACAACTTATGACTTGCCACAATATCATCGATAGCCTCAATGGGATACCGGTATAGGTTGACACCGGTTTTGAAAACCCCACCTCACCTGCATCAGGGTTAGGCGATATCTTCAGTATATGCGTACCCCTTGCAATATCTAAGTATGTAACCCCAGCCACCGATGGTACGAACTTGGGTTCATCCTTAAACGTGACAGTTTCCGATTTACACGTGACGTGGGTTATGCGTTTCAACAACTTCTCTCCTTCATGTATGGTTATCGTATAAACTTTACGCCCAATAGCGGTGTAATCCAACAACAAGCGTGAAACTACCTTCAACTTATTAGGGCCATCAACCTTAATCACTACAGGTGTATCTACATCACCTGTGTAATACGTAATGATACGTTCACGTTCGATAGCTTCCAGCTGCCTGATGTACGAGATAGGGGTTAACATAGTCCACGGTCGTGGGGCTTGAAACCTAAACCTCACCAACATCGTATCAGATGGTGCCTTCCACAGATGAAACCTATACGTATGGGTATCGGGTGGCACATATACATAGAATGAACGCCATTTACTGATGGGCTTACCGTTAAGGTGCGAGTTATTGGATCTTTCCGTAGTTTTACGTATCACCTTAGTTGTAAGGTCATCTTCCTCAACTATTATTTTGTATGTGGCGGTTTCACCCATATCAGCGCTCGCTAATGGCACAGAATATACTGTTTTATGGTAAAGCTTACCTTCACCTACAGGTGGTAAAGGTATAGGTGCTATGGGTAATCCATACTTATGGGCAAGCTTCTCAAACTCTACAAGGTTAACGATCGGTATACCACGCTGGGATATCGCCTTTGCGATACTCGTACCTTTGAGTCGCAACATCTGCGTCCTTAGGGTTAAACCAGGCTGCAGATCAGTTTCAGCTCCCCCTATGTTGACGGATGACCATCCCACATTTACAAATAACTTCACACTATCGCCGTAGATTGCTAACCTTTCATTAACTGCTTCCTGTAGCGAGCGAGCTTCTATCAGCCGTACATTGTTACGTTGGATGGCTTCAAGTATCAACTTTCTACCCTCGGGTGATAGCCCCATCCCTGCGTCATTTTTACCACCTATTGATACAGCCACCGATCGGTACGGAAATACCCCAGCTTTCCACAACGTAGCCTCCATGTCGAGCCACGTAAGGTTAGGTATAGTAGCACCCCACATTGATGCAGCTACCGAGGTGACAATAATGGGGTGCAACTTAAGTACCTTACATGCAGCTAATACTGCAATGTTAATGGCTGGATAGCAACCGCTCCAACCCACAGCTATGATATCGTTCTCCTCTAACCCACATTGTATGAACATATCTACTATAGCGGCAGCGAAGTTGGGGTTCAATGTGGTAAGCTTTTCGGTGAGGTTACCCATACCATATGTTATAGGGGTATACTGATCGCCTATCAACCCGGTTGCATTGGGGTCATTAATCACATCTATGGGTAATTCAAGGCTATCCCTTAAAGATTTGATGATCTCAAACGCTTTTTGTGTGATGGTGGCTGCTTGTAGTTTCTCCATCAGATATGGATCATCCTTTGTGATCTTATTTCGCTCTTCGATATAAAACAGCAATATTGTGATTGTTGCCACTACAGCAAGTGTATAAACTGGTAGCTTACCATGTCGACGCTTCATGGCAGTATGGTACCACCCGTGATAACAATTAAGATCAATCTGACGATGACTGCTACCACCAGCATCGCTGCTAACGTATAGCATATACCTTGACGTATCATCCAATACCCCATAAGCCCAGGTATAACGTATCCGATGACAGCAATCTCAACCCTTTCACCTGCTATGTCCAGCATCGGGTGCAATCTACTCATGTAGCCGATAAGATAGCCAATCAATATACACATGACGAGCAACCGACGTCCATATAGTATGGTGACCCGTGACAACAATTTTACCACACACACCGTGATAAGTGCACAACATATGGTACCCAACACACGAAATGGATGGTGCAGTATAAGTGCTATATAACCGGGTACCACGATACCACCAGCTGCTACACCGATGGTTTCAACAAATATCAAGCTGATCACCATACCTATACCTACCGCCTGTGGTAGTAAACTAACCATCTTCGGCTGCTCTGCTGACAAAATAGCTCACAATCTCATGCCCTAACACAACAATATTACCTATGGCGAATATAAGGCTACCATCAACCGCTATTGAGGTTACCTTGGTATAAATTTCAGCTGGCGAACTTCCCCCCATATCTATGAGTTTAGTACGTGGTATATTGCATGCCATTGCGTGCTTGATGAACACCTTGGTTAGATATCCTGTGACTACATAGTAATCCGCTGGCAGGCATGTAGCACATAATCTGGCGAGCTGCTTCGACCGTTCCACTCTATCCGCACGACAGTTGATAAGCACCACCCTATATGCATAGTTTTTCGCCAACCGTTCCCATATTATGCGGGTAGAGTCAGGGTCATTGGCTGCCATTGCATTCACGAAATAGAGGTGCTTGCCATCTTCTTTTATCTCGTATACACGTAATGCACCGGGGTCGGGTTTCACATTGTACATCCCTTGTAATGCTAAATCACATGTACTGAAATATTCTATCTTCAGCAGTCATTATTATAGCATGTTTGGGTGCAGCCTCCAGCATCGCAGTAGCAGCATCTTCGATTGTTGGGCCCATCACCTCGAGGTGGTCACTCCTAACATTTGTGATGACATAAATGGTGGAGTTGATAAGCCTCTGTACCTCAACCCTCTGTAGTTCCGGCCGTATCGACATACATTCAATAACCATCGCAGTGGCACCTACTCGTACAGCTTCGTTGACCACATAGCGCTGTTCGATAATGTTTGGGTTACCACGGCGATTTATGGGAGCTTCATTGCTATCAGGATATATCATACGTGGTGCGGTGCCAGTGGTTTTGGCGAACACCTTCACACCAGCAGCTCTCAACCCAGCTGCTATCAATCGAGTTACTGATGATTTACCTCTACTGCCGTTAACCACTATGCGGATATTTAGCAGGTTAAGCTTACGTATATGGAGTAGAAATTCAATAATCCCAGCCACTACACAGATACAGGCTAAACAAGCCACTGTTATCAGGTTACCTCCTTATAACTATAAGAGTAATCGATTTTATGGGATTGCAATGATTGACATATTTTGTCCATGGATATTTTAAAACATGGGCTATACGGGTAAGTATCTCGATGTGGATCTTTCCACAGGTAAGATAAAGGTCAACCCATCACCATGGGATTGGCTACGTGACTTCCTTGGTGGTAAGGGATTAGGTGCAAGGATACTGCTTGATGAGCTATCACCAAAGCTCGACCCATTATCACCCGACAGTTTACTTATCTTGCTCACAGGTCCGCTTACCGGTACGACGATGCCATCATCTGGTAGATGGACCATAGTCGTCAAGTCACCCCATACTGGTACATTCAACGATTCACACATTGGGGGTAACTTTGGTGTTAAACTCAAAAAGGCGGGGTTCGATTTCGTCATAATCCGTGGTAGAGCACCCAAACCGGTATATTTACACATATTTGATGGCGGTGCTGAGATAAAAAATGCTACCGATCTATGGGGTAAACGCATATTTGAGGTTGATGACATACTGCACGATAGATATAAAGATGCATCTGTAGGTGTGATAGGTCCCGCAGGTGAGAACTTAGTCACCTTCGCATGCATAAGTTTCGATAAAGGGCGACAATCCGGCCGTGGTGGCACAGGTACGGTTATGGGTAGTAAGAACCTCAAGGCGCTTGTCGTACAGGGTGCGGGTGGTATCAACTATCATGATGCGGATGGCTTCCGCCAACTGGTGGTCAAGCTCAACCAGAAGCTACGTAAACACCCGGTACGTATGAAACGCCACAAGATAGGTACACTTAACTGCATATGGGAAGGTATCGATGGTGGTGTGTTACCGTTCTACAACTATGGTGGTAAGTGGGATGCAAGGATAATCGAACTCGTACCACAGGTGTTGATAGAAAAGGGTATGCTACAAGGTAAACGCGGCTGCTACTCATGTCCATTCGTATGTACTAACTACACCCGTATACCAAAGGGTGAATACGCCGGTAAGACGTATGAGGTACCAGAATATGAGCCTACTGCACTGTTTGGCTGTAACCTCGGTATCTTCAGCTATGAGGATATCGTCTATGCACACACACTATGTAACGATTTGGGTGTAGATGCCATCAGCATGGCCAATATTACCGGGTTTGCGATGGAATGTTACGAACGTGACCTCGTATCAAGTGAGATCCCTCTACATTGGGGTAACGGTGATGCAGTGATAGAATTCATCAAGAGTGTAGCCTACAAACGTGGTATTGGTGAACTATTTGCGGGTGGTGTTAAAAGGGCTGCCGCCCAAATAGGTAAAGGTAGCGAAAAATTTGCCATCCACGTAAAGGGGCTTGAGATTGCGGGCGTCGACCCACGTGCATCATGGGGTATGGCGTTAGCGTTTGCTACCGCAGATCGTGGTGGTTGTCACCAACGTGCATGGACAGCACGTGCTGAACTCTATGGTAAGGTGGATAAACACTCACCTGAACAGTTAGCGCAATTCGTACGTTATGTACAAGATGAACGTGCTGCCGCCTATTCGTTAGTAGTGTGTGACTTTATGCCGATAAGTGAGGATGAGTTCGCCGAACTCATCACAAAGGATACGGGGTTTGAGATGGAAGCTGACGATTATGTGAAACTGGGTGAACGTATCTGGAACCTTGTCCGCATATTCAACCTACGTGAGGGGTTCACACGTAAAGATGATACATTACCAGCGAGGTTCTTCGAAGAGTATATCGAAGATGGCCCCGCAAAGGGTGAGCTAATACCACGTGATAAGTTTGATAAGATGCTCGACATCTACTACGAGATAAGGGGTTGGAACAAGGAAGGTGTACCTACAGAGTCAAAGCTTAAGGAGCTTGGGCTATCCGATTTATCTCGTGAGCTACGTTAAATTTTCTCCGGTGGTCGCCGTAGGATGGCACTCTCTTCGACCACATAATCGATAGCCCCCTGTGGCCCTATCCCTATTATTTTGAATGCAGTCGTATAGTTACGTTTAACTTCCAGCGGTATGTACAGGACTACACCGGGTGTGTGTGGGTAATCGCTTGTCCCTCTAAATGTCATCACAGCTATCTCGTTAGCATTGAATGGGTTGGCAAAATCCGACGGCAATAGGCAAAACCCCTTACTTTCGTGTATATCAGCAGCTGTAGCAGGATCTTTACCACCAGTAACCGAACGCGGATCCTTCACATTCAACCCTATGGAACGAGCCAGCGTTCCATCAGATACTATCCGCTATATCTGCAAGCTTCTCAAGTTCACGATGATACGATTCGAACAAATTTATGAGTTCCGTCGACGTAAACGATACCCCCTGCCGTAGCTGTAGCAATTTTCTGAAAGTATCTGCATCTATGAGGTTGAATTGCTCCACAACATTGTTTATCACCGCATCCCGTGACATAGGTGGCTGTCGTATCAATAAGTTACGTAAGGTTTTGGGTGAGTTACCGTGCTCAATGTATGCACTCCTTATAGTGAGTAGTTGGCCCTTTATCTTTTCTTCACATTCAAGTCGCAGCTGTTCACGTGTGGGTTCCACATTAGCAAGCAGATCCTCTCCGTATATTATGACACGTGTATCACGTATCTCCAAAAACTCGATAGGGAATACGTCTACCGATCGCTCTATGTATGAGGGATGTACGATAAGTGGTGGTGGTATCCTTCTTTTGATACCCTTAAGCACTATTGGGATTATTGCACGTAGGTGACCGAAATCGATATCCTTTACCACTATAAGTAGATTGATATCGGAACGCCCTGGAATGTAATCCTCACCCGTAGCACTACCATAAAGTATTATGGAGACAATGTTTTCACACCCTATTTTAGCAATAAGCTTATCAAGGTAGGGTTGTAACACCTTACGTACATCCACCCGTATCGCTTCCAATCCCATCCTATTAGTATAAAATGTTTTCGATTAAGTCAATCACCACAAAGGTGATTCAGTTCATACCATACCAATTAGCAATCACATCCACTATGCGGGTGGCAGCCTTACCATCCCATAATGGGATGGTATCAGCGTGTTTGCGGTTACCTGTAAGCACTTTATGTGCCTCGTGAATTATCAGTTGCTTATCCGTACCTACAAGTGTATTTGTACCACGTGTAAGTGTGAACGGATATTCAGTACGGTTACGTAATGTCAAACATGGTATGTTTAACATCATCGTTTCCTTCTGTATGCCACCTGAATCTGTAAACACAATAGTGGTATGCATCTCAAGTGATATAAAATCGAGGTACCCGATAGGTTTCATCGCATAAAGGGCAGGCTGTTTGATACGATTGTCGGGCCATTCGCTTATCATATTGGTGAACCCAAACTCTTCTATCCTTTTACGTGTACGTGGATGTATGGGAAATATAAGTGGTATATCTTTACCTATTTCATTGAGTGCATCCAACACCGAATAAAGTCTGTCAGGGTTATCGACATTTTCCGCACGATGTAGGGTTACCACTCCATATTGTAGATGCTCTAACCCCATACGGTTGTATATTTTGCGGTTACGTGCTTTACCCAAATTCTCTATCAATACATCTATCATCACATCACCTACAAGAAATATTTTATATTCAGGTACACCTTCACGTATGAGGTTGTAATTCGCCTCCCGTACGGGGGTGAACAGCAACTCAGCTACCCTATCTGTAAGTATGCGGTTGAGCTCCTCCGGCATCTGCATATCGAAGCAACGTAACCCTGCCTCCACATGTGCCACCGGTATATGTAATTTAGCGGCTGCCAATGCACCTGCTAATGTGGAGTTAACATCACCTACTACCATTACGAGGTTGGGCTGTTGCTCCATGAATACACGTTCGAGTGCTATCAACATCTTACCAGTCTGCTCCCCATGTGTACCCGACCCTATACCCAGATATATGTGAGGCTCTGGTATATCCAGATCTTCGAAGAATATTTTCGACATCTCATAATCATAGTGTTGCCCCGTATGTATAAGCAATGTATGGAATGTTGACCTACTTACTGCATTGTAGCGGTTGATTGCCTTGAGTATGGGGGTTATTTTCATGAAATTGGGCCGTGCCCCCACAACGATGGCGAGCTTCATCATAAGATTTCGATTTCGAGTTCCAGCTCGATATCGAATTGCTCCTTAACTTTGTCTCTTGCTATCTCTATGAGTTGCCAAACATCTTTGAAGGCTGCCCCCCCTAAATTTACTATGAAGTTAGCATGTTTACGTGAGATCATAGCTTTACCAATTTGCAGCCCTTTCAACCCACACTGCTCTATGAGCCTACCCGCATAATCGTTGGCTGGGTTACGGAATATGCTGCCACCACTTGGATATTCCAACGGTATACGGTGCTTACGTTTTTGGATGAGATCGTTAACACGTACCCTTATGGTTTCAGGGTTTTCGGGGTTAAGTCGCAGTTTTGCCCCGAGTATTATCTCACGCGTATTGTGAAACCTACTCTGACGGTAACCGAATTCGAGTTCATCCAACCTCAGCGTCTGGATTTCACCTTTGTTGTTGAGTATTTCCACCTCTTCGATGACATCTTTCATTGTGATCTTTTTGAGCCCCGCATTCATGTATATAGCACCACCAAGCGTACCGGGTATACCGGCAAGAAACTCTATCCCACCGAGCCCATGCTCCATGCAATCCATAAGCAGGGTTGCCAGTGGTATACCAGCGTGTGCAATAAGATAATTATTGTCAAACCTATACTCTGAAGTTGCCATCTTGATTACCATCCCTGGGAACCCTTCGTCATGTACTAAAAGGTTGGATCCACCACCTATCACATAAGTGGGCCATCCCTCACGGTGTGCCCATTCGAGTGCATTTAGTAATTCGTCAAGATTACGTACGATAACCATCACACGTGCGGCCCCCCCTATCTTAAACGTAGTGTGTTTCGCAAGCGGTTCGTTATATCGTATCTCCATCGCACAAAATTTTAAAACGTTTTCACCATTAATAAATTAGGTAACTTATATGCCTTTGTTCTAAATTAACGCATATACGTGTGTGGTCAACCGCTGTTGTTGATGAGGTTGATTTTATAGGTATCCAAATATTTTTAAAAGATGCGCCACCCCATAGTTATAGGCGTGGGGATGGGTTCATTCATCTGGGGTGTAATACTTGCGCTAATGTATGGGTTTGGTAGGACGTTACCACCAACTGAGTTCATAGAGGAGTATTCCCCACCGGTAAGCACCAAACTATACGATTGTAATGGTAACCCTATCTACGAGTTCTATCGTGAACGTCGCGAACCTGTACCACTTGATGAGATATCGTCTCACATAATACATGCGTTGTTGGTGAGCGAAGATCGCCACTTTTACGAACATACGGGTGTGATGCCACGCAGCATGGTACGTGCTATATGGATGAACATACGTTATAAACGTCCATTACGGGGGACAAGCACCATCACACAGCAATTGGCACGTCTGTTCTTCCTGTATCCTGAGAAATCCATCATCCGTAAGATACGTGAGATATTGATGGCATGGCGATTGGAAAAGGAATTCTCAAAAGATGAAATATTGGAGATGTATCTCAACCACATCTATTTTGGTAACGGTCTATACGGGGTGGAAGCATCCTCCAGGGGTTATTTCGGTAAACCCGCACATGATATCACACCCGATGAAGCAGCCACCCTCATCCCCATAATAAGGGCACCCGCAGATTTCGACCCCTACAAACATCCGGATAGGGTGCTACATATAAGGAACCACATATTGGATGAGATGGCACGTTTTGGGTACATTAAACCCAAACTTGCGGATAGCCTCAAACAGCTACCCTTACATGTACGGTCGCCAATACGTCAGCAACTGGGTACGTATTTTATTGAGGAAGTACGTAGGTGGTTCATCAAGCAATTTGGTAGCTACTTATTATATGAGGGTGGGGTAAAGATTTACACTACTTTGGATACCACTATACAGCGTGTGATAGAGGAGGAAGCTGCTAAACATATGGACTATCTCTACAAGACGTTTGACATAGAAGATGATTCGCTACATCCATTGGAGTTAGCAGTGGTGGTACTCGCCCCCAATACACGTGAAGTTAAGGCATTGTTAGGTGGCTGCGATTTTAAGCGTAGCCAGTTCAACCGTGCCACACAGGCACGTCGGCAGGCAGGTTCGGCGTTCAAACCCTTTGTATGGATAGCGGCACTCGAACGTGGCTATACAGCATCTACAATAGTGGAGGATAAGCCCATATCTATCCCGCTGGTGACGGGTGAAATCTACTCACCCACCAACTATGATAGCGTATATTATGGCCCTATAACCATGCGTAAGGCTATATCGCTATCACGTAACCTTGTAGCAGTGAGGTTAGGCTATGAAGTAGGGCCTGATGCGGTGGTAGATGTTGCCAAACGTATGGGGATAAGGTCACCCTTAATGCCAGTGTATTCGTTAGCTTTGGGTACATCAGGTGTGACACTACTCGAAATGTGTAACGCCTACGCCACGATAGCCGCATATGGTGTTCACAAAGCACCCATATTTGTGAGAAAAGTGGTAGATCGTACCGGTAATGTGCTATTTGAGGCACGTAACGATTCGGTACGTGCAATATCGACACAGGTTGCGTATGTGATGACATCGCTACTTAAAAGTGTAATCGACGAGGGTACTGCACGTTCGATACGATATTTTGGGTTTAAAGGTGAAGCTGCTGGTAAGACTGGAACCACTGACAACTCTACGGATGCATGGTTTATAGGGTATACACCAAGGTTACTTACAGGTGTATGGGTGGGGTTTGATTCACTCAGAAAGATTGCCAACCATGCAGTTGGTGGCAATGTAGCTGCCCCGTTATGGGCAAGGATCATGAAACGAATAGATGCAGATGATACGTTAAAGTTTACACAACCCACAGGTATCGTCACACGTAGGATATGTGACGAGAGTGGTAAGCTTGCCACCCCTTACTGTAAACGTACACGTGACGAGGTCTATATCGCAGGTACTGAACCACACCAATACTGTGATATACATCATAAACCCAAAGAGCATATCATCGAATTTGAACGCAAAGACCTGTTACCTTGATGATAGTAGGGATTGACGATACCATAGCAGCGATTGCTACCCCGCTGGGTGAATCCGCCATCGGGATTGTAAGGCTTACGGGTAAGGATGCGTTCAAAGTTGTGGATAAGATATTTCGTGGTAAAACCAAGATAATGGATGCACCCACACATACCATACACTATGGGAAGATAGTGGATCCCGCCACAGATAAGGTAGTGGATGAGGTACTTGTTATGGTGATGCGTGCACCTCACACCTATACACGAGAGGATATGGTGGAGATCAATGCACATGGTGGGCAGGCACCTTTACGTAAGATATTGGAGTTGCTACTAAAACATGGAGCAAGGTTGGCACAACCGGGTGAATTTACCCAACGTGCGGTATTACATGGTAGGATCGATCTCACCCAGGCACAGGCGGTGCTGGAGATCGTGCGTGCAAAGACCGAAGAGGCACTTTACGAGGCGGTAGCACAGCTCGAGGGTAAGCTAAGCACCCGTATGGATGAGCTAAAGGATAGGCTTGTAGATATCCTTACACAGTTGGAGTTTGTGATCGACTTTCCAGATGATGCAGATGATACGCTGGTCGCAGGTATGTACGAACGTCTGTGTAACATAAGAGACAGCATCGCTACACTATTGGAAGCGGCACAACGTGGTAAGCTACTACGTGAAGGTATGGAATTGGCCATCATCGGTAGACCCAACGTAGGTAAATCGAGCGTATTCAATGCACTACTTGAGGAGGAACGTGCAATCGTCACCCCATATCCAGGCACCACACGGGATTTGCTTGAGGGTTGGATAGACGTTAAGGGGGTGCCGGTTAAACTTGTAGACACAGCAGGTATTAGGGAGACCAGCGATCCAGTTGAACAGTTAGGTGTGGAACGTGCCCGTCGTGCAGTCATGCGTGCATGGGGTATCATCTATGTGTTTGATCAAAGTGAAGGTATACTGGATGAAGATATCGATACAATAAAGAGATTACCCAATAAGCCAATAATTGGTGTGTTGAATAAGAACGATCTACCATCCAAGGTCGATGGTAAAGCTCTGAAAAGGTTTAACTTTCCCATCGTCAGCGTATCGGCACTTAAACACAGAAATATAAGTGAATTAGTTAGTACGATTGCTAACTCGCTCGATATGCAACCCAGTACATATGTGATGTTACACGAGTATCAGGTTGAAGCTCTACGTGAGGCACATGCAGCGCTCACCCGTATATGTGAGGGATGGCATGAACTTACGCTCGACCTCGTAGCGTATGAAGTACGATGTGCAATCAATGCATTGGGTAAAATAACCGGTGAGGTGACATCCGAAGATATATTTGATAGGATATTTGCATCTTTCTGTGTCGGTAAATGATAGCATATTTCGTAGCAGACGTACACCTGGGTAGAAAGAGTGATGGACGGTTCCTGCGATGGTTACACAAGATACGTGGGGAGGTGAACCATCTATTCCTGGTAGGTGATATATTCGATTTCTACTTTGAATATCACATACCTGAAGCATACAATGAGGTGATGCATGCATTTACCCAGCTCATACACAAGGGGACGAAAATTTATTATGTATTGGGTAACCACGAGATGTATCCCTGGGAGAGGCTCAAATCTATGGGCTTGTGGGTAGGTGACCGCATAGCTGTGGATATTGGACCCAATAAGGTGTTTGTAGCCCATAATCTGGAGGGGTTATCACGGGGACAAAAATTCATGTTAAGGAGTAAAGCTGGCCATCTGCTCAGTAGCATAGTACCGAGGGCGACATTGTTTGAGGCTGGCCTGTTGTGGGCGAAAACCTCATGCTTGTGGGATCGGCTACGTAACAGACGTCGTATGTGGAACAAAATAGAAGCCAACTGGGCCACACTTCGTAACCACTATGATGTAGTGGTAGTAGGGCATTACCATACACCTTGTGTAAAAGAGAGGGACGGCAGTAAGTTGATAATATTACCGGTATGGACGAAATCGTGGGGTTACCTCAAATATGAGGATGGTGAATGGCGGTTGATACAAAGCAGAAGATGAGAACCGTTCCTCTGTGTGATAATTTTAACTTGGCAACTTTCAAGCCATGGCCTAATTGTTCAACTGTTTCATTGACCTCACAAATACCACAATATTTTATTATTGTGATGGAGGTATGATGAACCCAAAAGCTTATATTGTTCTTTTTATTATAATACCGGGGATATTGTTTGCAGGTGCGGTAGAGTTTGAGTTCAATTTTCGGCTGGATGAGCTTGTGATCACCAAATATAACAATTACGATCTCATTAAGCTACCTGGTTGTGGCCATACTATAGAGCATGGTGCCCCTCATCTGCCGGTTAGACATACAGCTTTGCTGGTACCACCCGACTGTAGGGTTGATAGCATCGTTGTGGTGAAGGTATCCAAAACCGTGCTACCACGTGTTGTAACCCCCTACCCTGTACAGGAACCATATCCAATATCTGTGCCGGTAGAACATAAATTCATCCCACCAGCACCACAGTTCTACAATCTACCGGAATATCCAACCTTCACCGTGAGGTTCAACTCCGATGGCTATGTCAATGGCTACCATATCGTCAATGTAACCATTGCACCGGTACATTATTTGGGTAGATCGAAGCAACTCGAGCTCATCACGTATCTTAAGCTCCGCATATATACAAGTTATAGGCCAGCGAAACCACACCCATACAATGCGATTAAAGCAGCCATCCCCCGTATACGCCAGATAGTGTATAATCCAGAGGATATCGAACGTTATCAACCACCTTCGCTTGTGGGTTACCAATCACCGGTGCTATCACCTGATACAATAGACTATGTTATCATCACCGTAGATGAGTTCGTGGATGGATTTAATCCACTCAAGCAATGGAAGACACAAAAAGGTGTACCTGCGGAAATAGTGACCACGGGTTGGATCTATTCAAATTATCCCGGCAGTGATGATGCCGAAAAGATACGTAACTTCATAATCGATGCATACAATGCATGGGGTGCAATGTACTTTTTGTTGGCTGGGCAAGCCGACTACGAGAATGGTGAGGAGTTCGTACCACGTCGTGATGTGTATTATATAACAACAGGTGTGGGGTATTACCCAGATGAAGATACGATACCTACTGACTTATATTATAGCGATCTGGATGGTGACTGGAATGCTGATAACGATAACGTATGGGGTGAACGTGAAGATAGTGTCGACCTATACAGTGACGTATACGTGGGACGTGCACCTGTCAAGGACATTTCGCAGGTGGAGAATTTCGTCAACAAGGTTATAAACTACGAACAAGGTATAGAGGTTGGCTATCAAACGCATATCATGTTGGTAGGTGCAGACCTATGGCCTTGGCTCGGTTATAACGGTGATGTAGTGAGTGAAGCCATCAGCCAGATAGTACCTGATGGCTGGCGAGAGACCAAACTTTACTATGTATGGGGTAACTTGAGCACCCAACGTGTTATCGATACAATCAACACCGGTGTGGGGTTTGCACATTACGCAGCACATGGTAACGAATACGGTGTCTATTGGGAAGGCGATGGGTTGACGACTTACGATCTGTGGCAGCTAACCAACGGCTACAAACTGGGGGTACACAATGCGATATCATGTTTTTCGGGTGCGTTGGACGAAGTTTCAGGCGGTGACTGTTTTGCGGAGGGGTTGGTTAACAAATCTGATGGTGGTGCAGTTGCTACGATAATGAACACAAGGTATGGATGGGGTACACCACCGGAGTTGGGTCCATCGGAGCGGCTTGATACAGCCTTCTATCACCATGTGTTTGTTGATGATGTGTATGAATTAGGTAAGGTACATGCTATGGCACGCGATGGTTACGTGCCATGGGTTACCTGGCAAGACATAGAGGCTTATTGTATTTATGAGCTTACGGTGTTTGGTGACCCTGAGCTTAACCTTTGGACTACGATACCGGGTTCATTATACGTGGATGTACCGGATAGTTTGTTGGTAGGTACGGAGCGGTTAGTTGTAACGGTTATGGACTCCGGTGACAATCCCGTTACAGATGCACGTGTGGTGGTTTACCACGAAAATGGCTTCTATAGGATAGGGTATACAAATATGATCGGTAAAGTTGAGTTCACCCTACCCGCTACTTTGGAAGGTGAGCTCACCGTTGTGGTTGTTAAACATAACCATATACCTTACCAAACCACCATACCCATAGTGCCAGCAACTGGCCCGTACCTCGTGTATGCAGGTACGGTTATAGATGATGATACAGTGGGTCAAAGCCATGGTAACGGTGATGGTATGCTGGATCCGGGTGAACTTACAGAGATATGGGTGAAGATCAAAAACGTGGGTACTGACAGTATCGTAGATGTTACCGGTAGGATATCATGTACGGACCCCTATATGACAATACTATGTGATACCACAGAGTATCCAAACGTGCTACCCGATAGCACTGTGATGTCGGGTACACCGTTTGTTGTTGAGCTATCACCCAGCACACCTAATAACCATACATTTGCATTATTGTTGTCACTTGAGGCTGTCGTGGATACGTGGGGTACGGAGTTTATACTGGATGTACCCGAACCTATATTGACGATTGTGGGTGACTCACTTATAGAGCCTGGAGGTGACGGTTACGCCAGCTCGGGTGAGGTTATCGCCCTTTATATGAAGGTGACAAATTCAGGCACCGTTACCGCATATGGGGTGGTGGGGCAGATGTGGTCACCTTCACCGTATGTTGCGATAACAGTTGATACACAGAGGTTTGGCGATATCGTGCCAAACGATACGGGTATGTCGATGGGTTCGTATCAATTGATCATAGCACCCGCATGTCCACGTGTGTATGAAATACCATTAATACTTACGTTAATGGATACCAACCCCTATTCACACGATTGGCAGGATACGTTTATGCTACAAATATGGGCACCGGGTGAGATACTGGTGGTAGATGATGGGTTAAAAGCAGACTCTATATCGTTGTTCTTAAAGGCACTCGATACACTCGGATACAGCTACGATGTGTTCAAACCCATACGGGTGGATACTAACCTGTTGAGCTTCTACCCCATAGTGATATGGTCGTGTGGGTGGAACTTCCCCACGCTTACGGATGAGGATCAGGCACACTTAGCGTGGTTCCTCGACCATGGTGGTGCATTGTTTATCAGCGGGCAGGATATTGGATGGGATTTCAACGACCCCAACGGCTATGCGTATGGTGACCCGTTCTATGAGGAATACTTACATGCAAGATACATACGAGATGATACAGATATACTGACACTTATAGGGGTGGTAGGCGACCCGATAGGTGATGGCCTCGTGTTATCACTTGAGGGAGGTGATGGTGCAAACAATCAGCAATATCCGAGTGAGATCGATACGCTGAATGGCTCATTACCCGTATTCTACTATGAAGGTGATGGCATAGGTGTGATACGATATGCAGACCCTGTAAATGGGTATCGTGTCGTGTACTGGGCGTCAGGGTTTGAAGCTATCAACAATGCAGGTGATAGGTGTGAGGTTATGTCAAGGGTAATCAATTGGTTAGAAGGTGGCCCATGGGTGGCATGGTTCACTGTAGTACCTCAATGGGCGCAACCCGGTGACACATTTATCATACGTACAAAGACGTATGTGATGGGTCAATCCGAAGCTATCGATAAGGTGAAGGTCTACGTACGGGCTGAGGGGGAGGTTATCGATTCATTGTACCTGTATGATGATGGTTTACATGCAGATAGTGTAGCCAACGATAGCGTGTATGGTAACGAATGGGTAACTTACCTGAGTGCTGACTTTTGGTTAGATCTATCGGTTACGGATTCATCAGGTAACACCACATACAGGAGGGGTGTGGGTTGGTGTTCAACCCTACTGCCAGCGATGGTGGAGGTCACCCCCGATAGCGTGTATGTTGAGGTGATGGCTGGTGGTACCGTGACATCGTATCTACAGATAATGAATACAGGTGAACATCCGCTAACTTATAGAATTGAGCCACTACCTGAGTTCGAAGGTTCACCTAAGCCTATGCAGGTTGAACCTCCCGCACCTGCTGATAAGGATGGCACCCCATGGCAACCCGGCCCACCTGTGGTTATGGGTGCAGGTGGGCCCGACTCGTTCGGCTACAGGTGGATAGATAGTGACGAGGGTATCATAGAATTCAACTGGCGTGAAATATCAGACGTAGGTACAGAGATTGCTGGGTTTAGTGATGCAGATGACGATAATGTGGGGCCGTTTGATATTGGGTTTGGGTTCCAGTTTTATGGTGATACATTTACGGAGTTTAGATTCTGTACGAATGGGTTTATATCGTTTACATCAAGTGCAGATCCATGGCGTAATTTGACGATACCTAACCCATCGGCACCAGGTAACATGGTGGCACCGTTTTGGGATGACCTCAACTTTGAGCTCGGTGGCCATGCGTATTACTACTCGACTGGTGATACGTTGATCGTTGAGTATAAAGAAGTACCACACTGGGGTTGGAACGGTGGCCCGTATACGTTTCAGGTATTGCTACTGGCAAACGGTAACATAATCTTTCAGTACAAAGATATGTACCCACCATGTAACTCCGCAACTATAGGGATACAAAATGCTACAGGTGATGTGGGGTTGCAGATCGCATATAATACATCCTATGTGCATGATTCTATGGCTGTACTCATATACAAGGGGGTGAGCTGGTTAGAAGTGACCCCGAGGGTGGGTGAGGTACCACCTGGTGATACGGGTGATGTGAAGTTGACGTTTGATGCAACCACCCTGGATGAAGGCATATATCAGGCGAGGCTCAACTTACAGACCAATGCATATAATGTGACGGAGTTGCATATCCCTGTGGTGATGAGGGTTACCCCTGTAACTGCTGCAGAACTTATACCAAACTCGTACAGGTTTATGCCACCAGCACCTAACCCATCCATGGGTAAGATATCATTCATGTACGGGGTGCCACAAACCTGCAAGGTACGTTTCGTCATATACAATGCAATCGGACAGAAGGTGTTGACATTGGTTGAACGCACCGAAAGGCCAGGCTATCATGAATATGCGGGTGAGCTTAACCTACCCTCAGGTGTCTATTTCTATCGATTTGAGGCTGACAAGTTTAAGCAGATGGGTAAACTTATACTTGTACGATGAACATGTTGTGGTTGGTTATACTGCTGGCGGTTGAGATACCCAAGCCAGTGGGTTGGGTTAGCGACTTTGCTGACGTTATACCGCAGGAGGTTGAGCAACAGATTGATCACATCTGTACGTATATCAAACAGCAGACGGGTGCCGAACTCGCTGTGGTGAGTATCACAACAACTGAGGGTATACCGCTACGTGACTATGGGGTAGAGCTATACGAGAAGTGGGGTATAGGTGAGAAAGCCAAGGATAACGGTGTGCTGTTTATTGCAGCAATCGCAGATAGGAGGGTGGAGATAATCACCGGCTATGGGGTAGAGGGTATATTGCCGGATGGGTTGTGTGGTGAGATACTCGACAAATACGTTGTACCATATTTCAAGCGTACCGATTACGGTGTAGGGGTGGGTTCGGATCGGGGTTCTCGAGCTTTGGTGGGTTTGGTGGCGGTCTAACCGGTGGTGGTGGCGCAGGTAGAAGTTGGTAGGAGGGGTGATGAAACATATGGCTTTATCCCTCAGTTTGGTAATTCTGGGTGTATCACCACTTCAGGCATACGATTACATACTGGATATGCCGACGGGGTTGATAGGACAGCCGCTGACGTTTCCATTTACGTTGGAGGTTGGGGGTGATGGTTCGCTAAGCTTACGGGTGACAGCGATACCACGTGATAATTTGATGTTTGGGCTCTTCTACAGTGGTAAAGATATTTTGGGTACAGGTACACCGAAGTTTGACAGCTTACCAGCTGTGCAGATCAAGTATAGGGTTGCACAGCTTAACCTCATATCAGTGGTGGTGGGGTTTGACTCACGTAAGGTTGATGGCACTGCAATACTTGGTATATATGGTGCAGCAAGTGGTGACCTGCAGGATCGCATATATCTGCATGCTGGGTACGCAAAACATATGTACTGGGTAGGGGCTGAGGTGGGTGTAACCCCCGACCTGTACGTAGCGGGTGAGTGGCTACCCAAGTTACAGCAGCTCAACACGATTATATTCTGGCGACCAACCATGGGTATTGAGGTAGGTTTCGGCATACGTACCTCAGAGGAAGGGCCTGCCGATCGCCTTATATTGTTACGAGTGGTTATGTAACGTCTTGTATTCACAAAGTCGCCGAAAGCGAAAGATAGCCTTAGGGCAATTGCAAAATGGAGATTGCAAAGTGCAAATTGCAAAACCTTCATCACTTTGCATTTTTCAATCTGCATTTCGACTTTTGTGAGCGATAGCGCTTCTGCATTGAGCCATTGCGCTTAACATATATGTATGTGTGATAGTGGGGTGTTGCCCTTGAGACGCATACTGAAGAAATTGAAGAAGTTTGGGCTCAAGTCGCACGAATTGGCGATTATTGTTAAGATTTCAGAACAGAAGCTTTATCTGGTCAGGGATGGTGAAATCATCAAGACATATCCAGTATCGACATCTAAATATGGTGTAGGTAACCAGAAAGGTAGCCACCGCACACCGTTGGGTACACATCGTATATTCAAAAAGATAGGTGAAGGTGCTAAGATAGGTGCTATATTCGAACATGGTATAGATACAGGTAGGGTGGCTACAATCCATACGGATGAGACAGAATCGGGTGAAGACCTCATCACCACACGTATAATGTGGTTGGAAGGGTTAGAACCTGGTATCAACCGCGGTGAGGGTATAGATTCACGTGACCGCCACATTTATATTCATGGTTTCAACCTGGTGAAGGAAGGTACGTTGGTTGAGATTGTGGAATAGATTGATGGCGAGGTGTTGCTAAACTATAAAGTAGTTTTGATAACAGGGCTGAAAGTGCCCCTGTCTTGTATATTATTTATCTTCGCTTATGGATTATCCTATAAGTTTACATCGCTTTATTCTTCCAAATGACGCCTAACGGTTCGAGCATATATGCTGTGTTAGGCGATGTATTGCCCTATCATTTTCTCTGTACAGTATCATCTCCACTTATTCCAAAAGATAGCGATAATTCCTTCTTAAGCTTTTGTAGTCTTTCCAATGTTTTTTCGATAACAATTTTTTCTTTATTGAAATGTTTTATCATCCTGTTAAGACATTTTTGCTTTTCTTTCACATCACCAAGATATGTAGCGCAAGCGTCCATAAACTCTTTTGTTTTTCTTACATTCGCCTCTACTTCTTCCTCTATCCTTTCGCTGTCATGTCTCACTGCACCCTCGGGACACGCATCGTGGCAGACTCCACAACGAATACAGTTAGCCATATCTATTACTGCCACATCTTTCTCCAGAGAAATTGCTCCTACGGGACACTTCTCAACACATATACCACAACCAATGCAGTCTTCTCTTTTTATCCATGGCATCTTATCAATCCTCCTTTTGCTTTTTAGTTTTTATTTCATCAGGCAATATTTCGCCTAACGGGTTCATACCCGAACTGTTCGTATATGCCACCAATTTTGAAAAATATGCGAACTGTTCGCATATACCTCTTTCTGGACGACAATTATTCTTTGTTGCATCACATAATATATAGCAAAGAAAAGCAGAAGGTCAAGTGTAAAACGAAAAGGTATGTTTTTAACATAATTATGGGGGTTAGCAAGGAGTTTTACCCCGCCTTTGGTGGGTAGATGAGCACGGCAAATTGTGTGAGATAAAAGATTTATATTCGCATGATGAAATCATGAAATTGTGCAGTCTTTAGGAGATGATTGCAAAGCCGTGGTAGAGGCTGGCAGATACCACCATCCTTCTAACAGTGTCGCCTAACGTCCTGGGATATGTGAAGCCCCGCTTTGCGGGGTTTTGGCGGAGCGTAAGCGAAGCCACATATCCTTCTGTTAGTTGCCCCGGAGGGTTCGACGAACGAAGTGAGGAGAAAGTCAGGCAGAGGTAGAGTGTATAATTTCAGTAAGTTTATCCAGGAATATTTTTCATGCCCCAAACCCCGGCTTCACTTTTTGAAGAAATAACCTTTTCTTTTAAATAATAAAGAACTCTGCACAGATTGAGAATAGCATAAACAGGCTCTTTTTGTATTGTTTTTTCAATATCTTCTAAATCATAGAGAATAGAGCGAATGTAATATTTTTCTGGAATTTTATAAAAAACTTCTTTAATTGGTTTGCCATA
>NMUJ01000044.1 GCA_002256535.1 Caldifarciminota bacterium 4484_18 | reverse complement strand
ACCGTAGTGGTGGGGGCAACACAATACGATGATGAGCTGCTAAAGACCTATGGTATAAGGATAGATGGTGATGACGGTATCGATACGACACTCGATGGTATAGTCGATAACGATGCATTCCCTACGGGATATAAGGCATTTTACTGTATGAAATATGAGATATCGCAGGCTGCGTACAGGGATTTCCTCAATACACTTACGGAGGTACAGGCAAGTAATAGGTTCATGAATAGCTTCAATACCACTGTTAGGCATTACATAACCATAGATACGGTGGAAACCGGTTACGTGTATGGATGTAACAGGGATCAGGATGATACGCTTGATGAGGTGAATGATGGTGAATGGGTTGCATGTAACTGTATGTCATGGGCTGACCTGTGTGCGTTTGCGGATTGGGCGGGATTGCGACCGATGAGTGAACTTGAGTTCGAAAAGATATGTAGGGGGGAGGATGCGGTTGTTGATGATGAATTTAGCTGGGGTGATACAGTGATAACAAGGTTTACATGT
Source organism: Caldifarciminota bacterium 4484_18 (assembly GCA_002256535.1). GTDB lineage: Bacteria > Hydrothermota > UBA3073 > NMUJ01 > NMUJ01 > NMUJ01. The sequence continues at coordinate 5,223 of NMUJ01000044.1, read as the reverse complement.
TTATACAATCCTGGTGAGACGGATATAAGGTGTGGTGCGTTTGCAGCTATTGCAAGTAATAGACGTGAGGCGGGTGCATCATACTATGGGGTGATGGAGATGAGTGGTAACTTATGGGAGAGGTGTGTCACGTTGGGTAAAAGCAAGGGTAGGCAGTTTCGTGGTACACATGGGGATGGTGAGCTCGACGAACAGGGGTATGCGACAAATGGGGATTGGCCAGATACAACTGCGGTAGGGGCGGGGTTCAGAGGTGGAAGCTACTATGCATATGATGAGGTGGATTGGATGAGGGTAGCCAATCGTAGGTTGGCAGCTGCAGCAGATTCTACCCGCGATCCGAGATGGGGTGGACGTTGCGTTAGGACAGCACCATGATATGGGTGGTGGTTGCGATATATTTTGGTGGCTGGGGTGACGGTAACGCTATGGGTAGAAGCCTTAACCTATATGAGTTGAGTGCGGTTATAGCGATGGGGTGGACGAAGTACGTGGGTGGTGAAGGTGTAGGTAACTTCATGTGTAGGATGTGTGATCTATACCGGGTTGATGGTACATTGTATCTCACGGTGAACAAATATTCCGGTGGTGAGGGTGATGGTATGATGTATGAGTACAATCCTAACCTTTACGATATGGGGGGTGAGCTGGCAGTTGCATACGTGAAGTATTTTGGTGGTAAAGGTAAAGGTGAAACCGACACTGTGAGTATCATATGCTATAAAGTGGGTGAGATCACAACAGGTGATGAGGAGCGACATATGGCTACGAGGGAACCGCTCATATGTGAAGGTATATATCCTAACCCCACAATGGGGGTGGTGAATCTCAAGATAACAGTGGGTGAGATGCTTAAGGATAAGCTGAGCATAGACATATACGATGTATTGGGTAGGAGGATAAAACATAGAGAGATTACGGGGTTGATGCCGGGTAGGTATGAGGTGAGGATGATGGTCAACCATACCGGTGTGTATTTCATAGTGCTAAAATATGGTGGAATGAGGAAAATTTACAAGCTGGTGAAGATAGATTGAATGTTTGGGGTTGACAGGTGAAAATTAAGCTTATTTTGTATTAATGTTCTATAAACTGGAAATATATCAAAAGGGAGGTAAAATGTGTAGTAGGTTCTTTGTTAGATATAGGGAGATTATAAATTCCTTGAAAGGAGGGATGATGAAAAATTGGTGGTTCCCGGTGTTGATTATTGGTGCGATTGTGGCCACCACAGCAGTATGGGGAGATTATAACCCACCAGATATCAATAACAATGGGTTGCCCGATCATCTTGATGTCTCATTAGGGATATGGTTCAACCATCCACCTGGTGATGATTACGATCAAGATGGAGTACCTGATACATTAGAGGATCTCAATCGTAACGGTATTGTAGATTCGTTTGAGTGCGATCCAAGGTTATGGGATACCGATGGTGATAGTATACCAGACAATGCGGAATGGATGGGAGATGCATCAATACCTCGAGGTACACGGGTGACAACAAGTACACCTGATACTGCAGATAATGATGGACGACCTAACATTGTGGATATAGATTCAGACAATGATGGGTTACTGGATGGTAAGCGGTTTAGGGCTTGTGATAGTATACATTATTGTACGTTTGAGACCAACAACTATAAGTACGAGAAGCAATATGGTACGGATCCGTACGATCCAGATACAGATAAGGATGGTATAAAAGATGGTGACGAGGTGTATGTGTATGGGACGGTTCCTACCTCACCCGACACTGATGGTGACCTGCTGTCCGATTCGGTTGAGATAGCGTTGGGGTTGGATCCAAACTCACCCGATACTGATCATGATGGGATTCCGGATTCGGTTGAGGTTGCGGATAATGCTGCGATTATCAATGGTACAATAGGGGCAGGTGGTATATCACATCTAATCTGGGAGACACGTGGCAGTTATACATTATATTTCAAGGCAAATATAACCGATTATAGGCAGATAGATGTGGATGGCGATTCGCTGATTGATGCAATAGATTATGATTCCGACAATGACGGTATACCTGATGGCAATAGTGTAGGTAGTGGTGCAGAAAATACTGATGATGTAGATGGCGATGGTGTACCTAACTTCCGTGACATGGATTCAGACGGTTGTGGGTTAGCTGATGGTAGTGAAGCATATTTCTTCAGCACCGATCCATACAGTGCGACAGCTGATAATGATAACGATGGTGTACCTGATGAAACAGAATATGCGTATAGGTCAAACCCCAATGAGGTAGATACCGATAATGACGGTATACCAGATAGTGTTGAATGGGTAGGTGATACATCAACTGCATCGTTCCCGATAGCATGTGGTACAATACCTGCGGATTATGATCAAGATGGTATACCGAATGTAAGGGATTACGATTCAGACAACGATGGTATACCGGATGCTACCGAGTTGACGGTTACGGGTGATCCTATGGCAGCGTACAATCCAGATTATGATGGTGATGGCATAGGTGATGGTTACGAATACGGTAATGACTTCAACTTGATGGTGAGTGGTACACAAAATACGAGCATGGATAATCCCGATACTGACGGTGATGGTATAAATGATTCGCTTGAGTTAGTTGTGTATCACACGGATCCAAACAGCAAAGATACTGATGGCGATGGTATATCGGATGGTTGGGAGATCGACAGTGTGTATACGAAACTTGGTACAATAGATGTTGATGGCGATCATGTAAATAATGCAATCGATCGTGACTCGGATAATGATGGTGTACCCGATGTGCAGGAAGATTCACTCATCACAGGGTATGTGAAGACATGTGCATACAAGCGTGACAGTGATGGTGATGGTCTATTGGATGGATTTGAACGTAACGTTGATCTGAACTTATGGACTGCGGCAAAGGATACTATCAATCCATTAAGTGAAGACACGGATCATGATGGGTTGGATGATTCGTTAGAGGTGGCGGTGGGACTCAACCCATTATCACCGAACACTGATGGTGACTCGATATTTGTACCATATGCGATGATAGGTGGTGTACCTACGAGGGTATGTAGATGGTACAAGATATACGAAGGAAGTGTGGAAAATTATCCTGAGGTGATCGATCACATATGTGTAGATCCGGTAACTGGTGCACGTGGGGTGGTGGTGTTTAATGAACCATCGGTGTATGATTGGGATGGCAGCGGTGCAGCAGGTGATAGCCCAGACGATACCGGATACGTTGAGGTGCTGGCCAACGACCGCGATACGGTGGGGATGCCGGATCCGCTCGATCCTATATGGACGGATTTCAGCTATGAGTTGGTGATCGACCCCGACGGTGATGGGTTACCGAATGGGCTTGAGATGCAGATAGGTACAAACCCATATGCACGTGATACAGACGGCGATGGCTTATGGGATGGGGATGAGGTCTTCCCGAATATGTTCGACCTCGATCCCGTACCGAATGCTATAAACCCAGCTGCGGGATGGTTCGATGCTGCTGGTGTGTGGGTAGGTGCATACTATACATCGGATCCGACGAACAATGATACCGATGGCGATGGATTGGTGGATGGGTTCGTGGATACGAACGACGATTGTGTGTTCGATGTAGCGGATGGTGACCTGCCGGGTGAGCTGACGATGGGATGGGTGCGATGTAAGTTCGATCCGTTAGGTGCAAAAGATACCCTACCAAGGATGAGCACGGGGGCGTCACCTACGCAGGCGCTACATCCATGGTACAGGGCGACTAACCCAAGAAGTACCGATACAGATGGTGATGGGTTAGCCGATGGCATAGTGTACGTAGATTCCGCATATAGTGAAAGATACCATACGGATGTGGATTCGTTCTTTGTGATCAAATGGTTCTACAAGGAGGGATGGCAAGATCCAGATGCCGACCTTATAATGAATGCGCTTGACCTCGATTCAGATGGTGACCTGCTAACAGATTATGAAGAGAGGCTGGCTGCTAATTATGGGTCGATCAATGACCTGGGTGGTACGAATCCAGGTGCTGTGGATACACTTGATATAACGATATATCGATACGCGGATGGTGTACATATTAAGAATACGGGGTTTGCATACATATGGGATGACTTGTCAAACTATTATACACCTGGTAATTCAGATCATCTGGGTGGCTTCCCCAGCTACGACGGGACACCGGATAATGTGTCAGATCAGAAAGAGGCGAATGCATACTGGGAGAATGGTGGTCAGGATGCATATAACGTGTGGGTTGGATGGTAACGAGGATGCAGATGCTGATGGTGAGGTTGATAGCACATTGGTGGGCGATCCTGCTGATGAGACAGATCCGAGGTTACCTGATAGCGATAACGATCTGCTTAAAGATTGTGTAGATCCATCACCATATGCGGGTGATGGGTTTGTTGATGATGTCGATTTTGATGGGTTGCTCGACCATTACGAGGTATTCTTCACAAGGACTGATACAAACGATCAGGATACTGATGAAGATGGTATAGCAGATGGGTTCTATGATATGGGTACAGGACTACCGGCATATCCTGATACTTCATACGATCCAGGAGCAGGTGATCTATCCGGTGAACTTGGTAAAATACGTATCGTGTGGACAGGTACAGCATGGAACGTTATCTTTGATAGGACAGCATCGTATCCGTATAATGATTTAGGATACAACAAGTTCAGTGAACCCGGTATCGATACGGTGTTCATCTACTACGATTATGTGAATAACAAACCCGATACGTTGTATCTGGCAAGGACGAGCTTACCGGGTACAGATACGGACATGGATGGCATACAGGATGGTACCGAGATGGGGCTTGGCCCTGGAAACAATAACGTACTTACAGATCCTGGTACAGGGCCAACAGGTGCGGATCAGACACGTGATGATATATTTGTGCCAGATGCTGATCAGGCCGGTGTTGCAACTATGACAGATCCGTTCAATCGTGACACGGATGGTGATTGGTTGGTCGACGGTATACAGGAGGATTATACAGGTGCGACAGGTACAGATCCTGATGGTGTAGATACGTGGCAGGGTGGCAACCGCGGCAATGGTGCAATCGCTGGTGATGCCAATGTTGACAATGTATGGGATCCAGTAGAGACGTGGACAGAGACTGATCCTAACAGCGTGAATACAGATGGCGATAATCTGCCGGATGAGGTTGATTGGGCGTTTACTGGTAGGCAGGGTGGTGCGTTGGATGCAGACTTTGACGACGA
>NMUJ01000043.1 GCA_002256535.1 Caldifarciminota bacterium 4484_18 | reverse complement strand
GGAGGCGTTTGAATTTTTGCGTAACCTTGATAGAAGGCGTAGTTTGCTCATAGAGATTGGTAACTTTCTTGTAGAAAGGGTACATCAATTTTTATGTGGTGAGGTAGATCTTACCCCTGTAATGATAGAAGAGGCTGCCCCTACATTAGGTGTACCAGTATCCACCATTTTATATGCACTACGTGGTAAGTATGTGCAGACACCACGTGGGATATTTCCACTCTCCAGGTTTTTCACACGACGCAAAAAACATGTTAAATCGTGGTAAGGTCGTTAGTGTCGAAGGTACCACAGCGCGTGTGGAGCTGAGACTGACCTCATGTGAACGCTGTCCATTACATGGGTTATGTCAACCCAACGCCAACAAGATGGTCATAGAGGTTAAGGATACAGTGGGGGTTAATAAAGGTGATACTGTTCTGGTGGAAGTGGATCCCAAAGGTACGTGGTTGGCTTCGTTGTTCCTATCTGTATGAGATACATAAATCGATGGTTCAGCAGTAAAAAGAGTTTCAACCCCCGCATAGTGAAGAAGTTGAAAGGATACGAACCACACGAAGGGGTATTGGTTTAAATGAAAGTATATACAGTGAGTGAGCTATTGCTTGAAGTACGTAAGCTGGTTGAAGATACATATCACATGGTTTGGGTTGAAGGCGAGATCATAGATCTCTATGCGGCAAGTTCGGGTCACCTATACTTTTCGCTTAAAGATGAGCATGCTGTGGTATCCGCTATTGTGTACAGAGAGCGACGTGATTTGGACACTGCGTTACTGAAAAATGGTATGAAAGTGAAAGTCTTCGGCACCCTTACAGTGTACGCTAAGCGAGGTGGAGTAACCATAGATGTGCAACGTGTTTATCCGGCAGGCTTGGGTGACCTTTGGGCAAGGTTTGAAGCCACAAAGAGGAAGCTACACTCAATGGGTTATTTCGCCAGGGAGCACAAGAAGGCGATACCACGATTCACGGAGAGGATTGGGGTGGTGACTGCAATGTATGGGGCGGCGTTCCACGATATATTACGTGTAATACGTAGGCGTGCACCATGGGTGGAGGTAATCATAAGGAGTGTCAAAGTACAGGGTGAAGCAGCAGCCGATAGTATAGCTGAAGGTATTTACGAGATGAACGATTATGGTGAGGTCGATCTTATAATAGTTGGTAGGGGTGGTGGTTCGATGGAGGAACTATGGGCGTTTAATGAAGAGCGTGTTGCTAAGGCGATATTTAAATCATCCATCCCCATAATCACAGGTATAGGGCATGAACTCGATAATACGATTGCTGATATGGTGGCAGATCACAGTGCACCGACACCATCGGTGGCAGCTGAACGTGCCACCCCGGATAGGAAAGAGTTGCTGAAGCACATGAGAAACCTCAACCAGAGGATGGACACCGTTGTTAGTAGGATGTTAGAAAACTACAGGGAGCGGATCAAAACGTGGGAAAAGAGTTACGGGCTTACAAGGTTATGTGATTACATAAATGAAAAGGTACAACAGTTGGGGGTTGTCGAACGTAGGATGGAGGAGCAGCTCCTACATCACATAGATAAGATAGGGTGGGAGGTATCGCATTTAGCTGATAGATTGGAGCATAATGTTGCCACAGGTTTGAAATCGAGGGCGGAAAAACTTGACCACCTTTACACACAGTTGACAAATCTGAACCCATTTGCTACCCTTGAGCGTGGCTACAGTATAGTGTTTCGACCTGACAAAAAGAAGGTAATAACAAGTGTGGACGAAATCATGAAAGGTGGCCACCTTTATATAAAGCTTGCGAAGGGTGGTGCTTATGTGGAGGTGTTAGATACCGATAAAGGTGGGTAATTACTTGCGTTTCCTGTGGAGGCTGCCGGTGATAATTTTGGATTCAAGTTCCTCAGGTGGAAGCGACAATATGTCAGGTTCTTCGGTTGGCTTGTCAGCTTTACTACCTTTAAGTAAGGCGATTATGCGGATTGTATCCCCCATATCTTTATAGGGTGTACTTATGCGGATTGAGATGTTCTGTGCTGAGATTTGATGTTTTAGTTTATCGACAACCCTTTGTAAGTCGATAAGCTTGAAGTCTTCTCCTCTTTGTACATATAGTAAGAGCTTATGGACAGCGTTAAGTTTACAGTGTTGAAATTGCTCGATAATACGTTGGGTGGCGATCTCGTTACGATTTATGCCAGTGCCTTCACCGATTAGTATTGCGATATCGTGGTCACCTTCTTTTTTGCAAAGTATATCTTCGATATCGCCAAGACTTACATTTATGGTACCGGAATCGGCGATCAGATTTATCATAGTTTGGATGGTGTCAAAAATTTGTGCATTGAGTTGATCAAATGCACGCTCGATAGGCATATCCGCGTAATGACGGATGAGTGTCTCGTTGTGGAAAACGATGGTACCATCTGCTACACGGGAGCTGGCTTCTAACACCTTGGTGGCTATCTCTTTTTTGTGTTCACCCTCCATGGAGAAAGGGTACACCAGTACCATTATTGTCAGTATATCCTTAGTTTTGGCCAGCTCCGCAATCAGTGGTGCAATAGCACCTGTACCACCACCCAACCCAGCAATTATGAATAGAAAGTGTAAGTCATTGATATACTGGGCGATGTTGGGTTTGTCAGATTCGAAAATCTCCTGCACTCTGTCGATGTTACCGCCTGTACCCCTACCGTGGGTGATACTTTCACCTATGACCTCGCTGAAGAATTCGTTGAAGCTTTCGGCTTTTATTTGAGCAAGATGTTGGCGATCGGTATCCATCGCTATGTAGCGGACGTTTGGTAACCTATTCCTGAGTAAGAAACGCATCATGTTGTTGCCAAAGTTACCCAATGTCAATATACCTATGTTGAGACGATCGCGTAACTTTTTGTGTACTACTAAACCACCATCAGTTATGGAGGATTTATCGGGTGGCTTCACAGGGAGGTCTTTCATCACTTAACCATATCTCGTTATGGGGGGCTGTCAATAAGTGAATCTGCTGTTAGGACTTCGGGATGGTTGTTTACAACCACAGTATCTTCGAAGTGGGCAGCAGGTTCGTTATCTTTAGTGACAACGGTCCAATTATCATCCTTAACATAAACGTTTGGCTTACCTGCTACCACCATGGGTTCGATAGCCAGCGTCATGTGGCGTTGTAATTTTAGGTTTTGCCACTTGTATGGTACATAATTGGGTATCATTGGGTCTTCGTGCAGAAACTTACCCACACCGTGACCGGTGAACTCACGTACGACATCAAACCCCTGTGAACGCACATAATTATATATCTCACGTGATATGTCGCCCAATCTTTTACCAGGTATAGCCACCTTTATGGCACGTTGGAGTGCTTCATGGGTTACCTGTATGAGCTTGTTGCGTTTGGTGTCCACCTTACCTACTCTATATGTACGGGCAGCATCCGTGTAGTAACCCCTATAAAAGATACCTACGTCGATGCTAACGATCTCACCTTCGTGTAATTTGCGATCGCTTGGTATGCCATGGATTACCTCGTTATCAACGGATACACACAGGGTGGCGGGATATCCTCTGTACCCTTTAAAGGCGGGTTTACAACCTTTGCTGAGGATAAACTCCTCGGCGAAATGGTCGAGCTCACATGTTCTGACACCGGGTTTTACCATATCAGCGAGTAGGTTCAACAACTCCACCATAATGTGACCGCATTCACGCATTATCTGTAGCTCGTATTCGGTCTTTACAACGATCATGATGTATGATGTAACCTTCTCTCCAATGCTTTACGTACGAAACCCATAAATACGGGTGATGGTTCCATAAACCGTGAATGGAATTCAGGATGTGCTTGTGTGGCAACAAAAAACGGGTGATCGGGTAGCTCCATAAATTCCATAAGTGATACACCGTCCATGGTTTCATGTACACCAGAAAATACGATACCGGCATGCTCAAGATCCTTAATAAATGTGGGGTTGATCTCATATCGGTGACGATGACGTTCAACCACATAAGGTAGGTTTAGGGGTTTACCGAGCCGTTCCATGGGCAATGGTAATCGCATATCGTGGTCAATCCTACCCGACTCCTTGTAGAGTGAATAGATCAACGTGCCTGGTTTCAGATACGCTGCGTAGGCACCCAACCGCATCGTACCACCGTAACCCTTTTCGTGTAGGAGTTTACGCTGCTTGGGTATGAAGTCAACTACGGGATAGCGGGTGGTTTGGTCCACCTCAGTAGAGTTTGCTTCCTGCCAACCCAATACATGGCGTGCATACTCAACCACTGCTATCTGCATACCCCAGCATAAGCCAAGGAATGGTATACCATGCTCACGTACGTATTTGACTGCACGTAGTTTGCCTTCGAATCCACGGATACCGAACCCACCAGGGATGATGACACCATCGTAGTTTTGTAGCTCTTCGACGGTTAGCTTATCGGCGTCAAGCCAATCGATGTTGACCTTAACCTTTTGGTGTGCACCACTGTGTTCGAGCGCCTCGTTTATCGATATATACGTATCTTTGAGCTTGAACGTACCTATCTCTATGTATTTACCGACCATAGCTATGTGGATTTCGGCTTCAGGATGCTTTAAGTTGTTGACGAGATGCTCCCATTCGTTCCAGTCGGGTAGCTTTCTTGGTGCCATCTGTAACTTATTGAGAATTTTGCGCCCCAACTGCTCTCTTTCAAAGTTAAACGGTATTTCATAGAGGGTGTCAACATCGGGTGCGGAGATGACATATTCACGCTTTATGTTGGCATAGAGTTCGATCTTGTGACGTCTTACGTCATCGAGTGGTGTAGGGCCACGACATAGGATGATATCGGGTATTATGCCCATCTCCTGTAACATTTTGATAGCTTGTTGGGTGGGTTTGGTTTTCATCTCACCGATATGACGTGGTACCGGTAAGTACGTTATCAATATATAAAGTACGTTCTCTTTGCCTATTTCACGTTCGATACCCTTTATTGCGAAGAGGAAAGGTATATTTTCGTAATCACCGACAGTGCCACCAACTTCTATGAGGATAACTTCGTAACCTTCACTTGCCTCTTCTATGCGACGTTTGATCTCTTCCGGTATGTGAGGTATGAACTGTACGGTTTGACCTAAATATTCGCC
>NMUJ01000042.1 GCA_002256535.1 Caldifarciminota bacterium 4484_18 | reverse complement strand
GAGTCGTTCCACCGGTTATGTAGAGATCGAGCTCAACGAAGTGCAATCAATAATGCTCAACTATGTTGAGTATTTCTATAAGCTGATCATAGAGTGGTTACGTCGTATGTATCAGACCAAAAGGAAAGTGCTATTGCCGCCACGTGGGATAATATTGACAGGTGGTATGGCTAACCTCAAGGGTATAATCTCTGAAAGGGTTATCAAACATATGGAAGACAAGATGGGGATACAGTTGCCGATCTCCATAGGTGAGATCACACCGGTTGAAGGTGTATCAGAAGAGTATCTGACACCCCCCTACGCTACGTTGTTGGGTATGTTAGTGACAACCAATTACCAGAAGGTAGAAGATGCGTAGGTTAACCACCATTTTGATGATATCACTGTGGTTACCGCTATTCGGTGGTGTACACACTTTAGATAATGGGCTTACGGTGATAGTGAAGCAGCTACCCGGTAGCCCGGTGGTGAGCATCTGGTATGGTATAAAAACTGGTGGTGGATACGAATCACAGTATCTGAGGAGCATTTGAGGACGGCACTCGATTTACTTACGGAGGAGGTGTTCCGCTCCACCATACCGCAGGAAGCTGTCGATATGCAGCGTGGTATCATACTCAAGGAAATATTACAGAATCTGGATGAGCCACAAGATCGGTTGTATCAACTGATGATGCGTGCACTGTTTCTTGATATGCCGATGCGATATCCGACGATAGGGTATACAGAGTTATTTAAGGGTATCACAAGGGAAGAACTCATCACATATTACAGGAAACACTATGTACCTAATAATGCTATTCTGGTGGTAGCTGGTGATGTAGACGAGGGTGAAGTCTTGAATATTGTGGATGAGATTGTCGGTACCATAAAGCCAGGTAGATACATTTACAAACCGATACCGGCAGAACCGGCACCACCAACGATACGGATGGTAGAGGATACGATGGCAATCGAGAAAGCATATCTTGCGATAGGGTTTAGGAATGTTGATATTGCACATCCTGACCTGTATCCGATAGATGTGTTAGCTACGTTGTTGGGTGAAGGTGAATCCAGCATCTTAAAGCAACGCTTGACAAAAGAGCGCAACCTTGCACTTACGGTGGATGTGTGGTCACATACACCACATGCACCGTACGGGTATTTTGCGATATGGACATCCTGTGTACCTGAGAGCCTTGAGCAGCTAAAAGCTGAAATATTTCACATCATAGACGAACTCAAAGAAAAGGGGGTACCACCGGATGCAGTGGATAGAGCCAAACGTGTCATCCGTATACGATACCTATTCCGTTACGAGAAGGCGGAGGAAGTTGCCGAATCCGCAATATGGGACTATTTTATGACGGGTGATGCCGATTTTACACAAAAATATTTGGATAGAATCGATAAAGTTACCGTAGCTGATGTTAACCGTGTATTGGGAACGTATCTTGATACGAGTAGGATGGCGATTGCACAGGTAGTACCTCACGAATATGTGAGCAAACCAGTTGTAGAAAGACAGTTTTATGCGCGTCAGCCACAGGAGAGGGTGCTGGATAATGGTATCAGAGTGGTAACGCGTGAGGTGGCATCACCACTTACAGGTATGGTGGTGGGGTTCCTTGGAGGTGTACGATACGAACCAGAAGGTAAACATGGTGTATGTAACTTGATGACGAAGTTGTTATTTGAACGTACCAAACGTCACACGCGTGAGGAGCTTGCTGAGATGATCGATGAGCTGGGTGGCCAGATTACGCCATTCAGCGGTAACAATAGTTTCGGTATAGAGGCACAGGTGCTGGCAGAGGATACCAAACGTGCGCTCGAACTTATAGCAGAGATACTGCAGGACCCGCTATTCGATGAAGAGGATTTCGAAAGATTGAAGGCACGTCAATTACAGATTATCAAGGCAGAAGCCGATAACCCCTACCTGGAGGTGATGCGCGTCTTTCGTGATACCCTGTACAAAAGCCATCCATACCATAGCCTACCGACGGGTGAGCTTACAGATGTGGAGGGGCTCACATTGGATGATGTGAAAGCATTCTACAACTCATGGGTACGTGCGCCAAACATGGTGATCGCTGTGTATGGTGGAATAGATAGCGATGAGGTGGTTGCATGGATAGATAAGCTTTTTGATAAGTTGCCGGATGAAGCTATAACGTATGAAGTGGTAGCACCGCAGTTTGATGAGGTTGCTGAAACTATTGAATTACGTACGTCGAAATTACAATCGATAATATTCTGGGGTTGGCCCGGCATGGGTGTGGATGATGTTGATCGCTACCCCATGCATGTGCTTGATGCAATAATATCGGGTATATATATGCCGGGTGGGTGGCTACATAGTAGGTTGAGAGGTGCAGGCCTTGTCTATGTCGTACATGCATACAACTGGTTGGGGTTGGATGATGGGTTTTTCCTCATATACGCAGCTACGGCGCCAGATAAGGTGGATTCGGTGCTCACTATTATGGAGGATGTGATACGTGAGATAACCACAACCAAAGTGGATAGCGGTACGTTGGAGAAAGCCAAACAGATATGTATATCACGTTATGCGATGGAACGTGAGAAGCTGATCGATCAGGCAAGGATGACGGTGCTTGATGAACTGTATGGGTTGGGGTATGATTGGAGTGACAAAGATCCAGCTCGTATTAGAGAAGTGACAGCGGAGGATGTGTTGCGAGTGGCACGTAAATACCTACGTTGGGATAATTATCTGCGGGTGGTTACCAACCGAAAGTGAGTGGTTCAACCGCAGACGGTTGTCATTTTACATTCACCAGCTTGTATGTATGAACCTTATCGCCTACTTTTAGGTTGATAAAGTATATACCGGGTGGTAGGTTGTGTGAACCCCATACGATGTTGTGTATACCTTTACCGAGTTGCATACGTTGGGAGTATACCTTTGTACCGATAACATTGTAGACGTTGAGTGATACAGTGGTGGGCTGGGTAAGCATAAGCTCGATATTAACCCTATCTGTGAACGGGTTAGGTGTCGGTGATACAATGCTAAAAGATGGTGGAGGTGTAATTTCAACCCCTGTGAAGTGATCGTTGAAATTACCGGTACGTGATAGGTTGCGTCGATATATGGCCCAACAGGAATTGCTTAAACTTGCTGGCTGTTTGTAGTCGATGATGTTTACTCCACTGTTTGTACCGAATATGAGTTCGAGGTCACCATCACCATCGATATCCCATATCATTACAGGTGACCATATGGGATCTACAGGTATGCGATGATCAAGCTGTCCAGTATTGAGGTTAACGATGTCAATGTACGGGGCCTGTTTAAGTGGTAAAATGATATCGAGCGTATCGTCACCGTCGATATCTGCGACAGTCGGTGGTAATAACGTATTACCTGCATCATATGGGAAACCGTCCAGTACATTGCCCATGTGATCTATACACCATAGCTTGCTACCTGCAACAAATAAGATGCGATACAAACCACCTACTGTGATGACGGCAGGTTCGTATTTTATCTGGCCACCTGCATCTATCGTATGTAATATGATGCCAGAGGTATCAACGATATAGAAGTTATGATTGTCAGACCCTATAAGTATTTCAAGTTGACCATCACCATTTATATCCGCCAGTACTGGGCTACCCCAGATATGGCCACCAAGCGCTACGGGGAAGCCTGTCACAATTGTAGCTGCGGATGTAACCGCGTATAGGTTACCATCGTATGTACCGAAGACCATCTCTTGTGTACCGTCGTTGTTGATATCACCAACAGCTATACCAGAAAGTATGCGATCACTTACCTCGATGGGGAAATGGGGGTAGTCGATGGTATCACCATCTTGCAACACGTATAGCTTTTTGCCGAAGGTGCCGACGATGATCTCTTTGAGACCATTGTCACCGATATCTTTTACGGTAGGTGTACCTATGATGTAATGCCCTAAATTTCTGTCACCAACGATTGAACCGTCAGGTTTTACAATATAGAGGTGATAGTTTCTGCTACCAACCACTATCTCACAAGTTCCGTCATTATCTACATCAGCTACTACGGGTGCAGCCCATATCTCGCCAGATAGATCGACCGGCGAGCCAGGTTCGGGATTACCTTCATAATCCCATATGTAGAGCTTACCATTAAGTGTGGGTGCGATTATTTCGGTTGTACCATCGGTATCGATATCAGTGACGGCAGGGCTACCTTTTACACTGCTGCCAATAGATTGTGGCCACCCTGCTTGGTATATTGTGAGTGTTAGCATGAACTCAATCGTATCAAGGTATGGATGGTTGGTTTCGTTTGCGGTCAATACCAACATGGCTGATATGGTGCCAAGCTCAGCGTCTGGGGTTGCTTCCAGATAGAATGGGTCGCCAAGATTCGTTGTGGTTGCACCTGGTAGCAACGTGCCAAAATCTGCTATGCTATCGGTAACTGTGATGTCAGGGTGTGATATCACCAACTTGGCGGTTAGTCCTTCAGCAGGTCGCCAACCTTCTTCATTATGTAAGGTGACACGCAGCTTACCAGTTTCACCGGGATTGAATACGCCATCACCATCGCCGGTGGCTTCACGTAGATTGTAGCTCACCAAGATAATGTGTGGATAAATTGTAGTAGCTATAGCTTTGTAGATGTTCACCCTACCGCTACCTAATAGTCCAGCATAGGTGGGGTTGATATCATCGATATTATCTGCAGTGTTTAGTATTTGATCTTCTACCCATGTGTTGGATGAATCGATAAAGAATGACCAGAGTAAAGCGACTGCGGATGCAGCTACAGGTGAAGACATGGAGGTGCCATCCCATGCGACATAGCCACCATACTCGGGGTAGATGGTGCTCAGGATTGACATACCAGGTGCGGATAGGGCAACCCATGTTCCGTAATTGGAGAACCACGCTTTGTGGTCACTTTGGTCAGTAGCTGCCACCCCTATACAGTTATTATAAGCTGAGGGGTAATGTGGGGTAGAAATACCCTCATTGCCGGCACCTGCAACTATTATCGCACCGTATGTGTTGTGTGCAGTGTTTATGACGTTTTGTTCAAAACTACTATACCCGTAGCTACCCCAGCTGCAGTTGATCACACAGCGATAGCCGTTCAGATATGCGGTACGTGCGGCGTAAAGTATGCCATCGTAACCATGAACAATATATTCACCACCTGCATAACATTTGACCGGCATTATCTTTACACTCCATGCGGTACTTGCTACACCGATACCGTTGTTGGTGACAGCAGAGCTGATACCTGCAACATGTGTACCATGCAT
>NMUJ01000041.1 GCA_002256535.1 Caldifarciminota bacterium 4484_18 | reverse complement strand
CCGCGGTGAGGGTTTCCTTGAACGCAGTGGGTGAGATCAGCACCCTCATTTACGTGAGAACAGAAAGAACGGTATCGCAAACATCGCCATAACATATAGGATTTATGTGTTCACGTACGATTCTGGGGCCTGCACGCTCGCGACTCCTACCAAGGTAGTGATATACAGTAACATCTGGTAGATAATAAACCTTATACCCCATCTGTTTTAACCTATACGCCAGATCCATATCCTCCACCATAAGGAAATAATTCTCATCAAACCCGTTCAACTTCCAAAATGTGTCACGCTTGACGAGCATCGCCGCCCCTGATACACTATCCACAGGTACCGGCGATTGTATTCGCATGTCTTGGTATAGGAACGTACGGGTTATGGGGTTGTTCGGAAATACACGTGTAAATATCGACCCCCTACCGAACAATAGATAATGATACTTGGGGAACCGCCTCACGGTAGGTTGTGGCCTACCCGATGGAAACTTCATACCAGGTGCTACGATACCAGCATCTGGATGTGCCTCCACAAACTTAACCAACTGTCCCACCACATCGCTATCAAAATACGTATCTGGGTTCAAAAAGAAAATATACTCACCAGATGCCAAGCTTGCACCTAAATTAGCAGCACACGCAAACCCCATATTACGTGAATTGGTCACAATTTTCACATTCGGATACGCAGCCGCTAAGTGGTTGAGATCCTCGGTTGGTGAGTTATTTATGACTATCACCTCATATGGTTGAGAGCTATTCTCATGTATTGAACGTATGCAATGCTCCAACTCCTTACGGGTTTTGTAATTGATCACAACAAACGATACTTTCATGTGAGCCACCTCTTGAGCTTATCAATATGGTCAAGTTCAACCAACTCCATAGTTGATGTAACCCCTTTCTGACCTTTGGGTATTGCACAACGTTTGAACCCCAACCTCGTTGCCTCCTCGATACGCTTTTTTAGTTGAAACACAGGCCGTATCTCACCCAACAAGCCCACCTCACCGATGAATAGCATACCCACCGGTAGCGGATGACCGGTAGCTGCCGATGCTATTGATGCCACTACACCGAGATCGGTAGCATTTTCTGTAATCCTTAACCCACCCACTACGTTCACAAATACATCGTACCGCGATAGATTATACCCCAGGTAACGTTCGATCACCGCAAGTAACATCACCAACCTCTTGTAGTCCAACCCCGTACCTACACGTTGTGGTGTACCATAAGTTGCAGCCGTTATGAGTGATTGTATCTCCACAAGTAATGGACGTGTGCCTTCGAGCACACAAGTCACCGCGCTACCGGGTGAACTTGTCTTACCGCCATCCTGTATAAACAACATCGACGGATCCCGTACTTCGGTGAGCCCATGCTCGGTCATCTCGAATACCCCTATCTCATTCGTGGAACCATATCTGTTTTTCACCCCCCTTATTATACGATAGTGGTAGTTGCGATCACCTTCAAGATATAGTACCACATCCACCATATGTTCCAACGTCCGTGGCCCCGCTATTATACCCTCTTTTGTGACATGTCCCACCAGTATAGTGGTGATGTTATTCTCTTTGGCCAGCTTCGTAAACCTATCCGCACATGTACGTACCTGGCTGATACTACCAGGTAATGCATCAACCCCAGGATTGTACACCGCCTGTATTGAATCGATTATCAAGAAAGACGGTGCTATTTCTTTTGTCTCAGATTCGATTGCTTCAATATCGGGCTCACTCATGAGGTATATATCTGATGATACATTTAAGCGGTCAGCTCGCAGTTTGATCTGAGCAAGTGACTCCTCACCTGATACATACAGAACCTTCTCACCTACCCCACACATACGTGATGCCACCTCCAGCAGTAACGTAGACTTACCGATACCGGGCTCGCCACCCAATAGTATAAGTGAGCCACACACAAACCCACCACCTAAAACGCGATCAAGCTCACCTATACCGGACGCTACACGTACGTGACGTTGTGTTGGCACCTCGTGCAGCTTATAGCTTTTGCCGGTTTCCTTAGCACGTGGTGCAACCCTGTTGAGCTTAAGCTCACGAAAGCTGTTCCATGCACCACATGATGGACAATGACCCAACCACTTGGGGCTCTCATAGCCACAATTTTCGCAAACATAAACAACCTTATTCGAAGGCATCAAAATATGGATATACGGATATAGCGATGCGGGTTCTTTTTTATATCGGTTATCAACTCCTGTAGTGCATGGTTAGTCTCAAGTAGTTCCTGATACAATGAATCATCCACCATCAACTTACCGAGTGTACCTCCACCCTGTTGTAAGTTATTCAAAATGCTATCCACACGTGCTGTTAATGTATGTAGGTCGTTTGATAGCTTGTTCACCCTATTAGCAGTGGATTGTACGGTTTCTACCAAGGTATCGGCTCTACCCTCGTATACATTGATGATATCCTTAAGCATGTTTATCATAGTGTTGAGATTATCCGCAACCGCAGATATGTCCGAAGCGAGCCCACCTACGTTGAGCTGCTCTATAGCCTGGTATAGGTGACGTACCATACGTGCGATATCCGACAGAGGTAACCCGACACTCGGTTCGGTAGGTATAGGTGCACCCGGTGGTAACCTTTCGGGGCCGACACCGGGTTCGAGGTCGACAAATTTTGTCCCACTTATCATTGCCACATCTTTTATCGATGCGTGTGCATCCTTGTACAGGGCCACATCCTTATCAAGCCATATCTTTACCTCCACATATTCGGGATAGTATTTGAGGTCCATTACCTTACCCTTCTCCACACCATGTATCATGACAGCATCGTTAACCTTCAACCCTGTAACATTAGGTGAATGCAGTATAGCCTCATAGCCTTCACGTCGTACACGGAAATGGCTCATCCACAGGTATAGTAAAATGATGAGTATAACCCCACCTACCATAAAAATGCCAACCCTTACCTCTTTACGCATCTTATAGAAAATCAACCAACTCTACCATTTGTCAACTCAGTTAATGGCTATCGATTATATATGTTGATGTATCGCAATTGACGTATACCTTGTATTGCATATTTTAGAGAAGTAGATATTGAACGTATGTCTGATCGCTAACAAAGTGGGGTAAAGATGAAAACTGCAGGTGAGGTAATAAGAGTAGCAGGTCCGTTAGTAGTAGCTAAGGGTATGGAAGGGTCGCGTATGTACGATGTCGTACGTGTGGGTGAGTTACGGCTTATAGGTGAGATTGTTGAACTTCAGGGTGATCGTGCCTCCATACAGGTATACGAGGATACAACCGGCGTAGGGCCAGGTGACCCTGTCTACCCAACGTTTGCACCCCTCACAGTGGAGTTAGGGCCTGGGCTCATCGGTAACATATACGATGGTGTGCAACGTCCATTACCTAAGATTATCGAAACTACCAACAGTTCATATATCCAAAGGGGTATCGACATACCCGCACTTGATCGTACCAGAAAGTGGAAATTCACCCCCTTAAAGAATAAAGGTGATGAAGTAGTAGCTGGCGACATACTGGGTGAGGTACAGGAGACACCGCTTGTGGTACATAAAATATTGGTACCACCTGACATCGAATCCGGTACATTGGTGGAGATCGTTCCCAAGGGCGAGTATTCGGTTGATGACATTATCGCAAGAATCGAAACCCCTGACGGTGAGAAGGAACTCAAACTACACCACAGATGGCCGGTACGTATACCACGACCGTATAAACAGCAATTCAACCCCCTCGTACCATTATATACCGGGCAGCGTGTTATAGATACGTTCTTCCCGATAACCAAGGGTGGTACCGCATGTGTACCTGGGCCGTTTGGTTCCGGTAAGACCGTAATACAGCATCAGCTGGCAAAATGGGCGGACGCCGATATCGTAGTATTCGTAGGTTGTGGTGAACGTGGCAACGAGATGACCGACATGCTTATAGAGTTTGCACACTTAAAAGATCCGCGGTCGGGTCGTCCATTGATGGAACGTACCGTGTTGATTGCTAATACTTCTAACATGCCAGTAGCTGCACGTGAAGCTTCGGTATATACCGGGGTGACGATTGCTGAGTATTTTCGTGATATGGGTTACAATGTAGCATTGATGGCAGATTCTACTTCAAGATGGGCGGAAGCCATGCGTGAGATATCGGGTAGGCTCGAGGAGATGCCCGGTGAAGAGGGTTACCCTGCATACCTGGCTACACGAGTAGCTGAGTTTTACGAGCGTGCGGGTTGGGTTGAAACACTTGGTTCAGACAACCGGAAAGGCGCTATATCTATTATAGGGTCGGTATCACCACCAGGTGGTGACCTTTCCGATCCCGTTGTACAGGCGACGTTGAGGGTGACAAAAGTGTTCTGGAGCCTCGAAGAAGCGCTCGCACAGGCACGTCACTTCCCCGCAATCAGTTGGCTCAGAAGCTATTCACTCTACTGGCGTAATATAGAGGGGTGGGTGAAACAGAACGTGGGTGAAGATTTCCCCAACCTCATGCGTGAAGCCATGCGCATATTGGAGAAAGAGGCTGAACTACAGGAGATAGTGCGGTTGGTTGGCTATGAGGGGTTGTCATATCTCGATATATTCCTGTTGGAAGTGGCACGCTCACTGCGTGAGGATTTCCTCTACCAGAACGCATTCGACCCTGTGGATACATATTGCTCACCCAAGAAACAGTACCATATGCTACAGATCATACTCAAACCTTACTATATCTTTCGTACAAGTTGGGATAGGTTTATCGCACCGAGTTTGTAACCTTCGTACATAACTTAGAGTTTTGGCAGGCTCTCGCCAAGCTAAGATTTATGGAAGATGATGAGATTGTGAAATCCACCGACACTATTATCAATAAGATAACCACTGAGATCAACGATAAAGTCTTCCCTTACCTTGCAGGTACAACGTTAGAGGTGAAATGAGGCGTACCCAACGTGCAGCTGACGAGTTACGCCCCATATCCATAACCATGGACTACCTCGATAACACTGAAGGTTCGGTATTCTTTCAACTGGGTAACACCATGTGTATAGCGGCTGCTACGCTGACAACTGATGCACCTGCATTCGCACGTAACGAAGGTATAGGTTGGATATTTGCCGAGTATGGGATGTTACCACGTAGTGTGGACGAACGTATACCACGTACCCGTATAACAGGTAGGGCGATGGAGATACAGCGGTTCATAGG
>NMUJ01000004.1 GCA_002256535.1 Caldifarciminota bacterium 4484_18 | reverse complement strand
CTGATACTACGGTGATATGCGGGTTATAATCGTCCTCTTATCAGTTTTATAGGGAGGCTACCAAAACTTAATAACTTGTTGTGAAATTCGCGTAAATCACCGGAATATTTATGACGTAGCTCCATGATTTGCTTCTTACCGATTATGTAGCTCATGGGTTGTGTGGGTGAGCTCGTGTAGCGTTTGACTTCAGCCTTTGCGTTGACGGGTTCGAGTTTGGCTTCATCCACGAGAAATTTGACTGCATCGTCGAAACTCATCTGCCTCGTGTGCAGTTTAACATCTATGATCACACGACATGCACGCCACAGTTCATCTTTTAGCTGCATCAACCTTATCCTTGGATCCGTGTAGTAACCCAGCTCGTAGAATAGTTCCTCACAGTATAGGGCCCAACCCTCCACAAATACCGATGTACCATAAACCTTACGTACTTTGGAAGCAACCCGATTAGCCCATAACAGTTGGAGGTGATGCCCTGGATACCCCTCGTGTAGTGCAACTATGGGAATGCTATAAATCGAATGGCCACAAAGTTGCTCTTCAGTGGTTGCAGGTGTCACGTAGAAGAAACCCTTTTGCTGCTTCTCGAACGGTGCTGGCGGCATATACGCTGCATAGGGGATGGTGGGGCGTGCAAACTGTGGTGTCTCAATAACCTCCAACCCCTCCTCCGGCGGTATGCTCACTATGTTTTTGGCGGTTGTGAACTCACGTGTATGCTGCATCTCACGTCGATAGTAATCCAATAACTCATCAGCTGGCGGATGTGCGGATTTCAATTCTTCAACAATTGTCACCCAGCCTTTGGTGGGTTCGATACTGCCTGCTAATTTATTGAGCTCATCCTTTACCCTATTTAGGGTGCTCTCCCCTATCTCCAGCAGATCGTCTGCATCCCAATCTAACATATGTTCTACCTTCAATTTGTAATCAAAAAGCTCTCTACCTATCGGGAACTCACCCTTGGAGTTAGCCAGATACTCTTCTTTAAGGAATCTACAGTACTTATCAAAGGATTCAGCGGCAGCCATGCTCGCTTTTGTAACATGAGATTTCAACTTCGGTACCTGTTCTGCAAATTTGGGCACGAGAGGGTGAACACCCCATATAATGGGATATTTATGTATATGGAAGGGTCTCTCTCCCACATCCGTAGATGTTCGAATTCCCTGATCTTCACTTCAAGTGCGTTGGTCAACACATTGTAATCGAGCTGCTCATCTTCTGTTAACTTGGTGGGGTCGATCTTTTCGAGCTCCCTCAGATAATATTTCTCCTTCTCATGTACGTCCAGTAAGAAATCTCTGTCTAACCTATCCAGCTCGTGATCATATTTGTGTATACCGTCAAATGTGGCGGTAACAGGTGAAGTTTGCCACCTAAGTTCTAAAATCTTGTCCACAAGTTGGTGAAAGCTTTTCATTGTACCTCCTTAAAATATCTATACCTGTAAAATGTGTTATCGCCTGGTACAGTCAATGTGTTCAGTATATCTACCACGCAACCGCTTGTGCTTGATATCGACGTTTATCCTGCCGCAATATCCATAAATCACTTGACTCTATCGATTTGTACATATTATAAAAGACAAATTGGAGGTACAAAATGGTGCTCAAAGGTAGAGCATGGAAGTTTGGTGATAATATATCAACAGATTTGATAATACCGGGTAGATACTTTCATCTGCGGTCTAACCTACCGGAGTTGGCCAAACACACGTTAGAGGATGCGGATCCACAGTTTCGTGAGAAGTTCAAGCCTGGCGATTTCGTTGTCGCCGGTTATAACTTTGGGTTAGGGTCATCACGTGAACATGCAGCGTTGGTGTTACGTGAAACCAAGGTAGCAGCTGTCTTAGCGAAGAGCTTTGCCCGCATATTCTTCCGTAATGCTATCAATGTCGTGGGGTTGAACTCAAAAGCAACCCATTACCACCGGTGATGTTGAAGATATTGGGTGATGGTGGGTTGTTACCACATCTGATCAAGCATGGCGATTTTGCGTTAGATTAAGGAGGTAAAATGGCGAAGAAATGGGTATATTTCTTTGGTGACGGTAAAGCCGAAGGTAATGCCAAGCTTGTAAACCTGTTAGGTGGTAAAGGTGCCAACTTACATGAGATGACCAACCTCGACATACCTGTACCACCGGGGTTTACTATAACTACAGAGGCATGTCGTTACTTCTATGAGAAAGATGGCGAGATCCCACCGGAGCTCGAACCCCAAGTACGTGAGGCGATGAGTAGGATCGAATCCCTTATGGGACGTAAGTTCGGCGACCCCAATAATCCGTTACTTGTGTCAGTACGATCGGGTGCACCGGTGTCGATGCCCGGTATGATGGACACCATACTCAATTTAGGGTTAAACGATGAGAGTGTCGAAGGGTTGAGCAAGTTAACCAACGATCCACGCTTCGCATATGACTGCTATAGGCGGCTCATCTCTATGTACGGGAATGTGGTCATGGGTATACCACACGAGGAGTTTGAGAAGCTGATCGAACAGAAGAAACGCGAGAAGGGTGTCACCCAGGACATAGAGTTGACGGCGGAGGATTGGCGTGACCTGGTGGGTAAGTTTAAACAACTTATACGTGACCACACGGGTAAGGAGTTTCCACAAGATCCATGGGAACAACTCTGGGGTGCGATCAAAGCTGTATTCAAGTCGTGGAACAACCGTCGTGCTATCGAATATCGTAAGATACACAGTATACCGGAAGACCTCTACACAGCCGCTAATGTACAGACGATGGTGTTCGGTAACCTTGGTGAAGACAGCGCTACGGGGGTGGCATTCACAAGGAATCCAGCCACCGGTGATAGAACCTTCTACGGTGAGTACCTACGTAATGCACAGGGTGAAGATGTAGTTGCCGGTATACGGACACCGGAACCTATTGATAAGCTCAAAGAGGAGATGCCCACCATATACGGAGAGCTTATGAAGATAAGGGATTTGTTAGAACGTCACTATAAAGATATACAGGATATTGAGTTCACGATAGAGCGTGGTAAACTCTATATGTTGCAGACACGGCGTGGCAAACGTACTGCGCTCGCCAACGTTAGGATAGCAGTCGATATGGTTAAGGAGGGGCTGATCGATAAGAGAGAAGCTATCAAACGGGTAACCCCAGAAGATATAGAGCAGCTCATGCATCCAGTGATTGATCCAAATGTAAAGGCAGAACCCATTGCTAAGGGGTTGCCAGCATCACCAGGTGCAGCTACCGGTAGAGTAGTGGTTACATCGGAGGAAGCAGCAGAATGGGCTGATAGAGGTGATCCGGTTATACTTGTGCGACTCGAGACTTCCCCGGAGGATATTGTGGGTATGAAGAAAGCGGAAGGTATCTTAACCCAACGTGGGGGGATGACCTCACACGCAGCAGTAGTAGCCAGAGGTATGGGTAAACCCTGTGTGGTTGGATGTGAAAATATCAATATAGACTATGACAAGAAAGAGTTCGTCACATCTACAGGTGTGACAGTACATGAAGGTGACGTGATCACTATCGATGGTGCCACCGGTAATGTATACGTTGGTGACCTACCCAAAGTGAGGTTAGCTACTGTGCCGGAGTTCCAGGAAATCCTGCAGTACGCGGATGAAATACGTAGGTTAGGTGTACGTACGAATGCGGATACACCTGAACAGGCTAAAATTGCACGTGAGTTCGGTGCCGAAGGTATAGGGTTGTGCCGTACTGAACATATGTTCTTCGCTGAGGATAGGATTAAGGCGATGCGCGAGATGATAGTCGCGGAGACGCCTGAAGACCGCAAGAAAGCGCTCGCCAAACTCCTACCTATGCAGAAGGAAGATTTCAAACAGATATTGGATGTGATGGACGGGCTACCAGTTATTATAAGGACGCTCGACCCACCTCTACACGAATTCTTACCCAAGGAACGGGAACAGATTGAAGAGTTTTCAAAAGAGTTGGGTATTGACCCTGACGTACTTCGGAAGAAGGTCGAATCACTGACGGAATTTAACCCAATGCTGGGACATCGTGGTTGTCGACTCGGTATAACGTATCCTGAAATCACCGAGATGCAGGTACGTGCGGTATTTGAAGCTGCTTGTGAGCTCAAAAAAGAAGGTAAGAACCCCATACCTGAGATAATGATACCAGTGGTGGCGGATGCGAAAGAATTCAAACATCAACGTGAGGTGGTGGATAGAGTTGCGAAAGAGGTCATGGAGCAGTATGGGGTAGAAATCGAATATAAAGTAGGTACGATGATCGAGTTACCACGTGCTGCACTTACAGGGGATGAGATTGCTAAGTATGCGGAATTCTTCTCGTTCGGTACGAACGATCTTACGCAGACGACGTTCGGGTTTTCGCGTGATGATGTGGCTAAATTCTTGAACCTATACATAGAAAAAGGTATATTACCATATGACCCATTCCAATCACTGGATGTAGTAGGTGTGGGTGAACTCGTCCGCATAGGTACAGAGCGTGGTAAAAAGGTACGACCTGAGCTCGAAGTTGGTATCTGCGGTGAACATGGTGGTGAACCACGTTCAATCGCATTCTGCCATAAGGTAGGGCTTGACTATGTGAGCTGCTCACCATATCGTGTACCTGTGGCAAGGTTGGCGGCTGCAAAGGCTGTAGTCGAAGAAGAGTAATACCTAATGGGGTAAGTTGACGTGTGTAGGTCGACCTTATATTTATTTATATGGGATTGTCTAATCTGCTGTATGGTAGCTCTTTGCAGTATGGGATGTAAGGATAAAAAATGTGAAATACGTGAAGGTACATGGGTACGCTATCGCATGGGTGAGGAAGAGATGGAATGGCAAGTACTAAATGTAACGAGGGATTCGCTTCATATACATGGTGTTTTAAATGATGAACTGGAACTGAACGCGCTGTATGTACGAGATACGGTCGGCTGCTGGGTGCTTACCGGGTTGTGGCTTATAGAGGAGAGTGACAGTATAGCAATGAAAGCGAGTGGCTGGTTGGATATGTTCGAGTTCAACTCAAATCGTGACACCAGTACATTGATACGCAGAGAAGTCGTACGAGTTGAGGGCAAGAAACTGCGATTACTGGTATACCACGATGTGATAAAATCGCCTGACATACCTGTTTTTGGTATATATTGGGCAAGGATAGGGGGTGATACATTAAAATTATTAGATTTTGGTTATAAATAAAAGGGCTTATATATGGCTGAAATCCAGATTTTAGAAAAAAGCTATCCGGTAGATCTACCGGATAAGGTGGCAAGAAAGATCGAGTCCACCATCAACGATATGTTGGAAAAGATCAAGGAGGAGCTCGACACCTCTATCATGTCCGATATTTTGTGTTATGGGCTTATAAATTTTGCATATCTGTTGATACAGGAGGAACAACGTAGGGCGAAAGCTGTGAAGCGACTCGATTCGATGATAGCGAAGCTCGAATCAACCCTTTAAGGATTTCAGCCTATATAAGCTCGTTGTAAAAGGAGGTAG
The DNA here is from genome assembly GCA_002256535.1 of Caldifarciminota bacterium 4484_18. Taxonomy (GTDB): domain Bacteria; phylum Hydrothermota; class UBA3073; order NMUJ01; family NMUJ01; genus NMUJ01. The sequence continues at coordinate 9,379 of NMUJ01000004.1, read as the reverse complement.
ATATGGGTGCTGTAAGCTCACTAATTGGCATGATTGGTGGGTTGGCAATAGGGTTGCTGATTTCATATGGGATATGGGGACGTAAATATAGGTTAAGTTTTAAGAAAGCCGAAGAGAAAGCTAAATCAATAATAGAAGCTGCACAAAAGGAGGCACGTGAAATCAGGATATCAGCAGAAAGCGAGCTCAAACGTAAGTTACAGGAACAGAGGCGTGAACTCGAAAGGTCACTCGCTAACCGCAAAAGAGAAGTTGAGGAGCGCGAACGTCGCTTATCGATACGTGAGCGTGAACTTGATCGTAAGCTTGAGTTACTCGAACGTCGTGAGAAGCTATTAGCTAAGAAAGAAACAGATATCAACTACAGCCATAAGCGGGTGGCTGAAAAGCTCAAGGAGCTGGATAACCTCATCCAACAGGAAAATGTGATATTGGAGAAAATAGCTGGGTTGTCACGTGAGGAGGCAAAGCAGAAACTACTAAACAACATGCGGGAAGAGGCTGAACTTGAAGCCAAACAGTTCCTACTGGAGCTAAAGGAAAAAGTCGAACATAACGCCAAAGCAGAAGTCTTCCAGATACTGACCACCGTGATGAACCGCTACATACCCGAAATTATAGCAGATCAAACTACAAGCGTTGTGCATCTGCCATCGGACGACCTAAAGGGTAAACTCATAGGACGTGAGGGTCGTAACATAAGAGCGTTCGAACAAGCAACTGGGGTTGACCTTATTATCGATGACACACCGTTGATGGTAAGCGTATCATCATTTAATCCCGTACGACGTGAGATTGCACGCAGGGCGCTCGAAAAACTTGTAGCTGACGGAAGGATACACCCGGTGAGGATCGAGGAAGTAGTAAAGGAAGTGCGTGAGGAGGTGGAACGTTTTATAGTTGAGAAAGGTGAAGAAACCGTAGCTGAACTGGATATATCGGGGTTACATCCGGAGCTCATAAAGTTGTTGGGTGAACTACATTTCCGTACAAGTTATGGACAGAACGTGCTACAACATTCGAAAGAGGTCGCCCATATTGCAACATTATTAGGAGCTGAGTTAGGGCTTGACGATGATAAGATTGAGGAAGCCAAACGTGCTGGGTTATTGCACGATATTGGTAAAGCTATAAGTCAGGAGGAGAAAGGATCACACCAACAGATAGGCGCTGAAATAGCACGTAAGTATGGTGAATCTGAAACCATCGTCAACGCAATAGCGGCACATCATCGTGATGTTGAACCGCTTTCCGAAGTAGCAGTAGTGGTAGAGCTTGCCGATGCAATAAGTAGTGCAAGACCGGGTGCAAGACGTGAGACACTTGATGCATATATACAGAGGGTGGGGCAACTTGAAGAGATTGCGCAGTCATTTGATGGCGTGATGCGTGCATTTGCTATACAGGCAGGTAGGGAAGTACGTGTGATCGTACACCCTGATAAGGTGAAGGATGACGACCTCGTATTGCTTGCAGATAAGATTGCAAAGAAAATAGAGCGTGAAATGAAGTATCCTGGTGAGATAAAGGTTACCGTCCTGCGTGAGGTACATGCTGTACAATATGCTAAATGAGGGTTGCCTTTCTGGGCGATATAGTGGGTAAGGGTGGTAGAAGGCTACTGGCTAACAAATGGAGGACGTGGAAGCTGCACCAGCACGTGGATTTCACAATAGCGAATGGTGAGAACCTCGCCGGTACGGGGATAACACCCAACCTTGCACGTAAAGTGCTCAGGTATGGGATAGACGTTATAACATCAGGTAACCACATATGGAAGTTTGACCAGATTATACCGCTGTTGGAAGATGAACGTTTTCCACTGATTAGGCCACTTAACTACAATGGCGCACCAGGTAAGGGTAGCGGTATATTCAACGGTGTAGCAGTCATCAACCTCCTATCACCGATCGGTATGGCACCACATTTGGTTGGACCCATGTTTAAGACAGTAGAACGTGAAGTGCTCCGCTTACGTAAGATGACACCCATTATAATAGTGGATGTACATGGTGAGATAACAGCTGATAAGATAGCACTTGCGTATTATCTGAATGGTAAGGTGAGCGCAGTAATTGGTACACACACGCACGTACCGACAAACGATGCAAGGATACTAGAACACGGTACCGCATACATTACGGATGTGGGTATGGTGGGTGCAACCCGTTCCGTTATCGGGGTGAAGAAAGAGATCATCATAGAGCACCTAATTACAGGGCTACCGAAAAGATTTGACAATGCACGTGAAGGAGTAAAAGGTTATGGTGTACTTATAGATATCGACGACCGTACAGGTAAAAGTTACGCTATTGAACCGTTTGTGATAGAGGGGTAATAGAAACTGTTCTACCAGTATCGTCGTCTATATCAAGTAGTACACCTTGGACGATAGCTGTACCGGTGGCAGGTTTTATCTTTTGTGGTATACCAGTAAGGAAATACTTTATGTAGAGCTGTTTATCGAACCCAATAACTGAATCGACTGCACCTACCATACCTGCATCCGTGATATAGCCGGTACCATCGGGGAGTATCTCCGCATCACGTGTCTGTACATGGGTATGTGTACCTATGACCGCGGAAACCTTACCGTTGAGGTACCAACCCATAGCACGCTTCTCGGAGGTAGCCTCCGCATGGAAGTCAACGATCACAATTTTAGCACGTAATTTGGGTAACAGTTCACCTACCACCCTGAATGGGCAATCAACTGTCACGAGGGAAACCCTTCCCACGAGGTTGATAACGGCAAGCTTACCATCGTCAAAAACCCCATATCCGGGTGCACCTGGTGGATAATTTAGTGGCCTCAACAGATTGGGTAGGGTGGATAAACTATATACAAGAGAGGCATCTTGCCATATATGAGGCCCAGACGTAAATATGTTGATGCCTGCAGCCTCCAGCTCATGCAACTCATTTAAGGTGATACCAAACCCTGTATCGTTGGCATTTTCAACATTCGCTATCACATATTGGAGGTTGTGACGTGGGATAAGCTCAGGTAAAATTTTAGCTATCGCAGTACGGCCACACTTACCGACAACATCACCCAAGAAAAGTATTTGCATTCACTTGGATTTGGTGGGTAGCTTCTCTGTAGGCTTGGCACTGGGTACGCCCATCTTACAATTGCCGTTAAAGGTAGCACCTTCCTCAACCACCAGAACCGCACACGTTATGTCACCTTTGATGTTGGCACCCGCCTGTAGCTCAACTTTTTTGGTTACATAAAGGTTACCATCTACTTTGCCACGAATTATGGCGTTAGATGCATTTACGGTACCCTTTATGTAACCTTCCTTGCCAAGTAGTAAGGTGCCTTTCACCTTGATTTCACCCTCTACAGTGCCGTCTATTCGGATGCTGCCTTCAGCCATCAACGTACCCTTAACACAGCTACGACGGCCGATAAATTCGGTGATCTCAACACCTTTCTCTTTCATTGTTACCTCCCATGTTAGAAGGCCCTACCCAAAAAGTAGATAAGTGGGTCGAGCGGCTCGCCTTTGTAGAAAAGCATAATATCTACAGGTGAATCTTCCTTCACGAACCCCAGTAGCTGCCCCTGATACACACGACGTCCATCCTGTATCAATAATCTGAACTTGCCCTGATAGATGGCCCTGAAGCCTTTCTCGTTGGTGATTTCGAGTTTGTCAAGCTCATGCCCGAGTATACCATCCATAATCGCAAAGAGTGGCTCACCCGCACGTGTTACTATCTCAACCCCCATGTTACCAGGTACAAGTGATACTTTACCCCTACATGGTACCACACGTGGTATGTTGCCGATGATGGCCTCACCACCTCCCATCGCGTTGGTGAGAGGTTGTGTTTTGTCTTTGGTAGAGTTTACGTCAGTGGCTACAAATGCATCCGTACCCACACCCATAAGCTGGGCGAACTGTTGAACCTTGCGGTTCTGTTGTTCAAGTAAGGTGATAAGTTGCTCGTAATCGTTGAGCTTCTGGCGCAGTTCAGCATTCTTACGCTTAAGCTCCGTATACCCATGTAAGTAGCTCATACCCGTACGTAAGCGTGCAAGTATAAAACCCTGTAGAAAGAGCACAATAACGAAGATTATGGGTAGCAGGTACCAGAAGATGAAGGGTATCTTATAACGTTTGATTTGCTGATTCGTATCTTCAGAGACCACGAATATAGAAATCCAACGCATTATAAACTAATTAACCGTAATTTGGATTTGTCAATTCCAATTGTTGAGATCATTCTATCGCAAGAATCGACCCCAATGTAGACGTTGGGTTTATACAATTAATTAACCTTATTACAAAAATGGAACGTTGACGACAGTGAGTTTATGTTATTTTGAAGATATGAAAATAGAGCACCTACTAAGTTACGAAGATTTATATGCAAAATGTGACCTTAATCTACTTAAATTTAGCACCACGGAGGAAGTACCCCCTCTTAATGAGCCAATAGGCCAGGAACGTGCGGTTGAGGCGATAAAATTTGGCCTTGATAACAAGTTGCCACGTTATCACATATTTGTTGTCGGCATACCTGGTACGGGTAGGACGAGTACCACGCTTACACTAACAAGACAAATAGCAAGTGACGAAAAGGTACCTGATGATATACTCTATGTGAAGGATTTCACACAACCAGATCATGCAACTGTATTGTTATTACCAGCAGGTGAAGGAAAGAAGTTTGTGACTGCACTCAGAAACAAAGTGAAGTCGATCTACGATAAGATTGTGAAGCTGTTCGCAAGTGAGGAGTATCATAAGGAGTTGAAATCAGTAAAAGCACGATATGAGACTGAACGCGTTAATTTGATCGACCGAACACAACGTGAAGCACAAAATAAAGGGTTCACTATACAACGTACGGCTACGGGTGTGACGTTACTGCCGGTCAAAGATGGAAAGGTTATGACAGCAGAAGAGTTTGTTATGTTACCCGCTGATGAGCGTGAGCAATTGGAAAGAGTAGCAGCTGAGTTGGAGGATAAATTGGATAAGTTAAAACTGCAGCTGGTGAAACTCGAAGAGGAAGAGCGCCAAAAGGTTACTAAACTGCACGAAACCCGTGTACGTACCATAGTACGTGAGCTTATGGCTACATTAAAGGAACGTTATAGGATATATAAGAAAGTACAGGAATACCTCGATGCGGTGGAACACGAATTCGTCAGGAATAGTGAATTATTTGCGGAAAAGAAAGTATCACCTACGTTTATCGATAACTTCAGTGTTAACCTGATCGTAGATAACTCAAAGCTCAAAGGTGCACCGGTGGTGTTAGAGGCTAACCCTACGTATTACAATCTATTTGGTAAGCTCGAGTACGAAATGAAGGACGGGACCACACGTGCAGATTTCCGTAAAATAAAGCCTGGTAGCATACATAGAGCGCGTGGTGGCTATCTCATCATATCAGCGGAATCGATGTTACGTGATCCATTTGCATGGAACAAACTTAAGCAAACACTAAGGACAGGAGAGATAATCATCGAGAATCTGGAAGGTCAGATACCGCGAGCTATACCGATATCGACGTTGAGAGCCGAACCTGTACCACTCGATACCACCACCATTATACTGATAGGTACACCGATGATATACGAGCTGCTATGGAGTATGGATGAGGACTTTCGTAAGTTCTTTAGGGTGAAAGCGGAATTCTCGACCGAGATGGATCGTACACCTGAAAATATACATAAGTATGCGCAATTCATACGTACTCAGGTGGAGCAACTCAACCTGTTACATTTCACGAAGGAGGCGGTAGCTAAAGTTGTGGAGTACGGTAGTAGGTTAGCAGAAAACCAGCGTAAGTTATCGACAAGGTTTGCGGAGCTGGTCGACCTCATAACCGAAGCTTCGTACTGGGCGGCTAAAAACCATAGGAAATATGTTGAGGTGGAGGATGTAGAACTCGCCATTAAGAAAAAGAGATATAGGGTTAACCTAACAGAGGAGAAGTTCCAGGAGCTATTCACCGAAGGTGTATTCCTTATTGATATTGAAGGTAAACGTATTGGACAGGTGAATGCATTATCGGTGGTAGAGCTGGGCGATTACACGTTCGGCAAACCGATCAGGGTGACTGCACGTGTGGGGGTGGGCAAGAAGGGCATAATCAACATAGAGCGTGAGGTGGAGCTGAGTGGCCCCATACACTCAAAAGGTGTGCTTATACTTGGGGGATACCTAACCGGTAAATACGGATATGATAAAGATTTGTCGTTGGTAGCTACCCTATGTTTTGAACAACTGTATGAGGAGATCGAAGGTGACAGTGCATCGAGTGCCGAACTGTATGCATTGATATCGAGTATAGCACGGATACCGTTACGTCAGGATATTGCGGTGACTGGATCTGTTAACCAAGCAGGTGAAATACAGCCAGTGGGTGGTCTGAACGAGAAAATAGAGGGATTCTTCGAGCTATGTAAACGCAAAGGGTTGAAAGGTCAAGCTGTCATCATACCACGTCGTAATCTACAGAATTTGATGCTTAGCGAGGAACTACGTACAGCTGTTGAAGAGGGTAAATTTCATGTGCATGCGATAGACCACATTGAGGAGGGGCTCGAAATACTCACCGGTATGAAAGCGGGTAAACTTACCAAAACCGGTAGATATCCACAAGGTACGATAAACTATCTGGTAGACAAGCGGTTACGTGAGATGTCACAGAAGATGAAAAAAACCGGTGGTGAATGAAAGGTGTGATACTTGCAGGTGGATTAGGTACGCGGTTGTATCCGTTGACCAAGATTACCAATAAACACCTCCTACCAGTATATGATAGGCCCATGATCTTTTACCCCCTGTATACGTTGGTGGAAGCTGGCATAAAGGAAGTGTTGTTGGTGACAGGGGGTAACTTTGCGGGTGAATTCCTACGGTTATTGGGTGATGGTAGGAAGTTGGGGTTGGACTTACTCGCATATGCATACCAGGAAAAGGAACGTGGCATAGCAGATGCGTTATGGTTAGCTAAGGATTTTGTGCAAGATGATACGGTGGTGGTGATATTGGGTGATAACATACTGGATGGTAGCATAAAGGGGTTTGTCGAATCATATAGGGAGGGTAGGGCAAAGATTTTGTTAAAAGAGGTTGATAACCCATCCGAATATGGGGTGCCAAGGTTTGAAGCTGGTCGAATCGTAGAGATTATAGAGAAGCCAGTTAACCCACCCTCACGTTACGCGGTGATGGGTGTCTACATCTATCCAGCCACAGTATTCGAGATAATAGCGGGGTTGAAACCGTCACCACGTGGTGAGCTGGAGATATCCGATGTCAACGATCACTACGCGAAGGAGAGGGATCTGGACTATGAGATATGGGATGGATGGTGGGGTGATGCAGGTAGTTCGATTGCCAGCTATTGGGAAGTTAACAAATACGTTGAACGTCGCAAACGGGATGATCCAGCTGCATGGGAGTTGCCCGAGTTTGCAACATACTTTGAAGACCTACGCAATAATAGTAGATGAAGGTATCGGTGATTGTACCCACATATAACCGTAAATGGGTACTACCTTACACGTTGCGTAGGCTTCTGGTACAAGATTATCGGGATATGGAGATAATAGTGGTGGATGATGGATCGACTGATGGTACGGAGAAGTTACCTGAATTACAGCTTGTGCGATATATGCGGTTGCCGAAAAGGGAGGGTGAACCATTCGCACGTAACCGCGGTGTGGAGGCAGCAACTGGTGAGCTCATAGTTTTTGTTGACTCAGACGTACTGGTGGATAGGCGATTCGTCAGCCACCATGTATGGTACCATATGCGAGATGACAAACTTATAGTACAGGGGTTGGTACGTCACATACGTAAGCCGCAAGATTTTGGTAGATTTACGTTACGTGTGGATGGCCTATGTCTGGTGGCCTGTATCACACAGAACATGTCAGTACGTAAGAGATGGCTGATGGAGGTGGGTGGGTTCGATGAGTCAATAGGTAGTACTGAGGGGTATATTGACGTAGATATGGGGTTGAGGTTACGTAAGATAGGCTTAAAAACCGTATATACATGGCGTAGATGTATCGCATATCATGTAGATGGTTATCCTGACGGGAAGCGGTTCAGCAATCTATTACGTAAAGCGTACGAACGTGGTCGTAACGCGTACTATTTAGCGATCAAACATGGCAATAAAGTAGGGCAACGGTTTCTTAAGTATTGGAAGGTAACAATGTTGAGTTATTTGATGCTCACCAGATACTGGGCAGAGAAGGAACATGCGGTACGGTTTGCGTTAGCTTATCGTGATAGCCCTTTTATTTTTGTTACACCGATCGTTAAGGAATTGTTGAAAATACATCACCGATATAAAGGTATACGTGATGGCATAAGGTTGTGGAAAGGGGTGTAAATGGTAGAGCTTGCAACCATTGGGTTAGGGGTTAAGATCTTGTGGATGGGTGCTATCCTGCCACAGGTATGTGTGATGTATCATCAGTATACAGTGGCAGAGGTCTCGGTAGGTGGGTTCAAGGTAGGTAAGGATTGGTTCTTCAGGTGTGAAACTAATCTGTACATACAGAGTAAAGATAGGATATCTGGCAGTGTGGGGGTAGGTATCGCATATACCAGAGCACAGGGGCGTGGGTTGTTCAACCTACAGGCGATGGGTTCACTCATATATCGGGAGCATTTCTCAAATTATTGGGTAACATGTTCATACATGTGGTTCACACAAGTACGTGATGTACGTAATAGGATCTGGTGTATTACAGGGACAGGTGAGTACTGGGAAAGATGATAGAAGTTGATGGGTTAGTCAAAATATTCAGCGACCGCAAACGTGGTGAAGTACGTGCAGTTGATGGCATATGTTTTGAGGTCAACCCCGGTGAGATATTTGGGTTGCTTGGACTCAACGGTGCGGGTAAGACGACAACGTTGAGGATGTTGGCAACCATACTGACACCAACCGCTGGTACAGCTAAGGTCGATGGTTATGATATATGTGAAAATCCAGTCGAAGTGCGACGTAGGGTTGGCTTCTTGTCGGGTGATACCGGGTTATATCATAGGTTGACACCGAGGGAGCTGTTGAACTATTTTGGTGAACTGTACGGTATGGATAAAAAGAGGATAGATGATAGAATGGAAGAGCTGAGCACATTACTCGATATGGGGGGATTCCTTGATGTAAAAATCGATAAGCTTTCACAGGGTATGAAACAGAAAACGTCAATAGCAAGGACGTTAATGCACGATCCGCAGGTGCTGTTATTAGATGAACCTATCAAGGGGTTGGATGTACTAACTTCATTGAATATCATAGAATTCATACGTAACAGTAAACGTATGGGTAAGACGATAGTATTTTCAACACACGTGATGCGTGAAGCCGAACGTCTATGTGACCG
>NMUJ01000040.1 GCA_002256535.1 Caldifarciminota bacterium 4484_18 | reverse complement strand
TCACCAGCATCTTCCCAAGTTGGCCACGTAGCTTTGTAGATCTTATACCCTTCGAAATCGTAACCGGTCATCGGATCATACGAGTGTTCAGCCCTATCGTCCCAATATAGGATGACCTTGCGATCACCAGCTACTGCTTTAACAGTGGGTAGCTCAGGTGCTTTCGCAAACCTATAGTTCCAGTTATAGATCTGCTGTACGGTACGTGTGGTACGGACGATAGCTTCACGATTCTCACCAAACAGTATCGCAATAGAGAAACGTTCGGTTTGACCTGGCTTAAGTGAGAAGTATCCCGACCCCCATATGAAGTCACCATCGGCACCACCTGGGGGTAGCTCGATTTTACTAAAATAACCCGGCTGTAGACATCCCCATAGCTGTTCGTCGTTACGTAGCTTGACTTTATTGAATGGATGGAAGAAATAGAATGAGGTAAGCCCTATCTGATCGGATTCGTCTTTGTCAGTGGCATCGAAATCGGGCTCCCCCGGTGTGGGTATGCCATCACCTTCACCATAGTCACTGGTACCTGGTAGCCCATCAGCACCTACATCATCGGTGAGCGGATCCCAATCCCCATCGTTGTCGATACCGTCGTCACGCCGTTCGTCAATGAGTGGATTGTCGAACCCCTCACCCGTAAGCCAGTTGATATATTTATAACCCAGATGGAGGTTGATATTTTCATCGATCAACCCGTTAAGATTGTCATCAAACCTATTATGTGGATCCTCTTCAACAGTATCACCCGGCATTATCCGTATAGTATCGGTGCGAAACCTCATCAACACACCAGTATCTGGCATCGTGATGACCGTTCTCTCAAAGATACCATTCCATGGATCACCGGGGGTTTCAAGGAATGCCGACCCTGCATAACCCACAGGTGTCCATCCAGTGTTACCTATACCATCGTAATCATAACAATATACGACACGATCCTCACGTATGAAGTCGGCCATATCGTCGTGCGAGTCACCATCACCACCAACGATACCACCCCAGATCATACCGAAGACCACCTTATGTAACACCGAGGTACCAACATTGGTGATATCGAAATGCCAGAATATACAATCCTGTGCAAGCGGGTGTGACCATTGGAATCCCCTCACCCCTACACGTAAGCCGACCCCCCTGCGGGTGGAATCAGACGAATCTGGATAGAATGGAAACTCCTCATCACTGTTGTCATCCATCACATAATAACTTTCTTGGTCGGCATTCATGACATTTTTACCGAAGTAGCCATTCCAAGCACCAGGCCAGCCGGGGTCATCGGGATGGTCCATCCTATCGGGCCAAAACGGAGGCCACGACTCCGGTATGTGGCTCATAGCGATAAGATCGGTGTCTGGGTTCGCATAACCGGGGATGGGTTCCCAACCCCAGAATGTGGTGCGATCAGGTGAATATTCGTTGTTACCACGGGGACCATCAGCTACTTCGACTGAATGTATGTAAACAATGCTATCCCTGTAGAGGGTATCGTTACCGATGATGGTATCGATAACTTGTACGGTGATGGGTACCTCTGCACCCACCATTATGCTGACATCACCTATGTATTCGTGACCTGAGTTGATAGGCCATTCACCACCATAATCTTCAGCAGGTGATATACGTCCAACAAGCCCGTAATTGAAGAAAGTAGTACGTATGCGGTTACCAGAGTGTACCCCCTTACGCCTTTCGTAGTAGGAGCCACGCCCTTCGTAGGGGGTTTGACCCCACAATGTGGTGACCATCAATATCGCTGAAAGCATAATTTTTATGTAGGTTCTCATATTACCCCCCTGTTAAAATTCTATTGATATCCCTATCTGTACCTGACGTGGTTCGGAATAGAAATCCGGTCTTATGAACCAGTTGGGATCGGCATCACCACCAGCCGTACGTTGTTCAAGCGTGTAGGTAGCTCTACCTGTGTCTTCAAATACCCCATATTCGTTACGTATGTCGAACAGGTTAAAGATCTTGACAAGTAATGCCACCGTTAAGCGTCCAAGCTTAACCCTATAGGTATAGTTGAAATCAACATCAACCGTAGGGGGGCGACGTTCACAGTTCTCTTTAAGTCCTGTGTATAAAGTGCGACCTACACGGGTACCTTGTACCACTCTTGGCGTGTAGGGTAGTCCTGATCCATATTTGAATATGAAGCTGGTTTCAAAGTTTGTACCTCCAAATATTAGCGTTACGTTAAGTGTATGACGTTGATCCCAATCCAATGGAACCACCTCCTTACGTGGTTCCCTACCTGCACGTGCGTCGTTGAATGCATCTTCGGGGTTGGATGATGTACCTTCAGCTATTTGGTAAGTATAAGCCAAGCTGAACCCAAACTTACTACCACTGATACGATATTTGTCGAACGAAAACGTTACACCACGTACGTTCGCATAGTCCTTATTTACATACTTCACGTATTTGGTACCTGGTATCACGGTGTTGATTTCGGGTGAGGTGCCCACCCAACCTCTTATGTCACGATAGAATAGAGTAACATCCATACGCATATCGTTACGAAATCCCTGCTGTAAACCTATCTCGTACATCACCGTACGTTGGGCATCAAGGTCTGCATTACCTAAGATTGTGCTTATACCCGAGGTTTTAGGTACCTCAAATTCGGGATTTCTGTAGAGGTATTCGAATTGCGGTATCTGTAAGAAATGCCCATAAGAGAAGTGTATAACACCCTTATCGGTTATCGGGTAAGCTATACCCAAACGTGGGCTGATCTGCTTTTTGGGGGTGGCTTTCTTCCACCAGATCTTTTCACGTTCTTCGAGCGGCATCTGTTGATGCTCGGGGCGCCATGGATCTAATATGTTAGGGTCGGCTGGGTCACGAAGTACTACGCCATCGGGTTCAAAGTAGTCGAACCTTACCCCTACGTTTACTATCATGTCTTTGAACTCTATCTTATCCTGTGCATAGCATGAAGCTAAATATGGGTGTTTATGATAACGGTTATGGTTAGGTGCGGTGAAGTCAGGTACATAGGGTTCGAAAGGTACAACTTCGACACCTTCAATGGTTTTTGGGATGATTTCAAACTCATGCATGAACAGGTTGTATAGCTGCAGTTCGAGCCCTGCCTTCATTTCATGTGAGGGCCTCACCTGTGAGGTAAGGTCAACCCTCAACGTGGTGGTTTTACTCCATCGATAGAAATGCTGCATCTTAGTACCCGCATGTGCAAACGAATACGAAGGTGCAGTAAGTAAGTCAGGATGTACATAACGTGGATCGTACGGATCTTCATACACGTAATGCTTATAGCTGGAATAGAAATGCGCAATATTCAAGCTATAGAAGGTTTTGGGGGTTATCGTATGTGTAAGTGTAAGCTGGTGATTGTATCCAGTTTTGAACCGCCTCCAGTCGCCGTCTGGATTGTATTTGAAGTAATGGTCGTACTCTTTGTAGTTGATGCGATTGTCAAGATACGCGTAGCTGAGATTCACACCCTTGGTAACCTGGTAAAACAGCTTACCCTGAAAGAACAGCTTACGATAGTAATTCATGGGTACGATACGGTTATCAGCTGGCTCGCCGGTGGGTAGGAATTTACGTATACCATATAGCCATCCATCATTGTAGTAGTAACGTGAGGTTAGGAAGAACGTCAGGTTTTTGGTGAGGAGCGGCCCCGATAGTGTGAAACGCACGTTTTTGTTTTGGGATGGGTTGAACTTATCTAACCCCGTAAACTTAGTATCCGTAGTGTAGTAATCAGCCAACCATACCACGAAGTTACCTGAGAACTCGTCACTACCTTTCTTGGTGACTATGTTTACCACACCTGACATTGCCTGCCCATATTCGGCGTTGAATGTACCGCTCACCACTTGTAGCTCCTGTATAGCGGAGTTGTCCACCTCAACTGCTATATCACCAGAGTAAGGGTCGGTAACTGAGATACCGTCTATCATATAAGCAACCTCACCGTAGCGACCACCCCGTATGTGACCTTTGACAACACCTGCTTGTAGATCGAGCAGCTCACGAAATGTTTCAACCGGCATCACTTCTATATCGCGAGATTTAACGATGGATAGGCTGGAGGTTAGGTCATGTCGTATGACTTTACGTTCGGCGACTACAGCGATTTCACCCAGCTCCAGCACGGTGGGAGTGAGTTCAAAATTTTGCACCGTAGTGAAATCCACCGATACGCGTACACCTTCTACACGCATACGCTGGTAACCCATCATTGAAACGACAAGCGTATACTCGCCAGGTGGTACATTGAGTATGAAGTAGTAGCCGTTGGAATCAGTAGCCGCACCGAGCTGGGTACCTTCAACTATCACGTTTGCGAGGGCGAGTGGTTTACCGGTTTCGTGATCGATAACTCTACCGGTGATCTTACCGGTGACACCTGCAAATAGAAACGTTGTAAATAAGCATCCCACGGTAAGAAAAATCGGAATTAACCGCTTCATTTTACCCCCTTATGATTGGAATTAAAATAATGTCAGCTCGATATGGTCAATGATATACGTAAGATTGTGACGTAGCTTTACACGAGGGAATTTTTGTTATCCATTAAGAGGAGGTTAAGATGGTTTCACGTGATGAGCTGCTAAAGTTATTGCATCAGAAAGTGAAGACCAAAAATCTGATCAAACATATGCTGGCAACTGAAGCCTGTATGCGAGCGCTGGCGGATAGGATGGGTGAAGATATGGAGAAGTGGGGGATGGCGGGATTAGTACATGATATAGACTACGAGGAGACCAAGGATAACTTCAACCAGCATGGGCTCGTCTCTGCACGTATGTTGGAGGAGATGGGTTTCCCACAGGATATTATTGATGCAGTTAAGGCACATGCGGGTAAGAAAGAACCAACAACTAAGATGGAATATGCTTTATACGCGGTGGATCCACTCACCGGCCTCATAGTGGCGGCTGCACTCATGCATCCATCGAAGTCGCTGGCAGGGATAGATCGCGATTTCGTGTTACGAAGGTTCAAAGAGAAACGATTTGCGGCAGGTGCCAACCGTGACCAGATACGACAGTGTGAAAAGCTAGGGTTGACGCTTGAGGAGTTTATCGATATATGCGTGAAGGCGATGCAGGGTATAGCCAAGGAGTTAGGGTTATGAACGAGTGAAATGTGGCACGTAACTTCGCTCCCAATACCTACCCCCATCATTGACCTGCATATGGGTTAAGTTAATTTCACATCTATATGGGTAAACCAGCAAACCCCAGAGATAAAGAAGTTGAGAAGCTTGTACCTGGCCTTTACGTGGTGGGTACACCTATAGGTAACCTCAAAGATATAACGTTGAGGGCAATCGAAACCTTAAAATCCGTAGATGTGATCGCATGCGAAGACACGCGCGTAAGCCAGAAGCTGCTCAACCACTACGGTATAAATAAGCCACTCATATCGTATCATGAACATAACAAGGAGGAACGTAGTCGCGAGCTCATACGTATGATAGAGAGAGGTAAACGTGTGGCATTGATATCAGATGCAGGTATGCCAGGTATATCGGATCCTGGGTTCTACATCATACGTGAGATGCGTCGACATGGGTTACAAGTTACGGTGATACCTGGGCCGACTGCTTTTGTGGCAGCTTTGGTGGTGTCAGGCTTGCCGACGGATAGGTTTGTGTATGAAGGGTT
>NMUJ01000039.1 GCA_002256535.1 Caldifarciminota bacterium 4484_18 | reverse complement strand
AAGCTGGGTGCTGTCCCATATATAAGTTGTGCCACCAATGTCAATGCACGCAATGTCTTGGGACCTACACCCTCAGTTGTGAGGAAGGTTTCGAAGTTTTTGGGCTGTTTTTCGTAAGTGGTTAACATCACTTGATACAGGCGGTTGGGGTTTATCATCTCTGTGGTGATTTTGTGAAATTCTGGCATTTTGAGATACTCCTTCACAAGCTTATTCGGATGTTCGCGTGCAAGTTCAACCACCCGCTCCTGTGCGGGTACACTCTCACGTGCTACCATGTTAAGTACCTTTGGTTCAATACGTGTCGTCCATATCCCCTTGTGGGGTTCAACCACGGGGTTATCGAGTTCGAGCGATATCCAATGATATCTACGTGCTAACTGTTCTTCTGGACGCATACCCTGTTGAATGACAGTCCACTCGCCCTCCCCTGTGAATATGAATACATGGTGATAAAGCTGATATCCATCCTGTATTGCTGTGTTATCAACTTTTGCGATCAACCTACTCATATAGATTAGCTTATCGGCATCTACACCAGCACGGTCACATTTGAGTCTCAACTCATCCGGTGTCTTACGTGATGTCTTACCTTTACCACCTGCGACGTAGATACCGAGCTCGTCTTCTAACCCTCGCAATGCCTCTTTGATAGCCGCAGTCACGGTGGTGGTGAGCCCACTCGAGTGCCAATCAAATCCCAACACACAACCAAGACTCTGAAACCAATGTGGTGAACCCATCTTCTCTAAGAATTCGTCACGCCCAAGTTCAGCCACAAGAAGTACAACAATCTCCCTGGCAAGTTTCACCATAAGTTCAAACAACCACTTAGGTGCACGTCCACCATGTAACGGCAATTCTGCTACCCCTCTACGCATTATGTACCCAATTTATCAGTAAGTTCATGTAATGCATGGGTTTCATCTTTTACATAAATTAACCCCTCTTCTTTAATAATACAGGTGTTATTGCTATGCTTATATTGTTGAGCTTAAGTATACGAAGTAATGCAGGTACAGCTTGATTATCGGTTGCACCCCGTATTGTGTGATAACCTATAGACTGTAATACTTTATTGGCTAACTCGCCATCACGGTGTGGGCTAACCAGTATCGCTATCTTTTCACTCCTATATACATAAACTGCAGGTAATATGTTAGCATGCCATATAGCGTAGATTACTCTGTTAGGTTTACTTATGCGATACCACTTTATACGTAACGAACACCATATGAGTTTAAGCATCCAATGTATTGCACTCGTCAATATCCAGAGTTTGAACTCCTCCCACTTATTCATAGAAATGCTGTTTAATAAGATTTATCGTCTCACGTGAGGCTATTTTATCACCCAGAAGTGTACGTACCTTGTTGAGTTCATTACGCATCTTGTGCTCCAATTCGGGGTGGCTAAGAAATTCGTCTAAATATTGTATGATTGTGTTAGCATTACAATGGTGTTGTATGAACTCGGGTACTATCTGACGACCCGCAATTATATTGGGTAATCCAATGTATTTCACATGTGTCAACAACTTTGCCACCCAATAGAAGCTATACGACGTTCTGTATAGTATCGCCATGGGTGTACCAATGAGTGCAGCTTCCAATGTAGCGGTACCTGAGGTTACCAGCAGAAACTTAGCTTTACGCATAAGTGCATACGGGTTTTCGAAATAGACAAGCGGTAGGCCATCGGTAAGTGATTTCACAATAGATAGTGTATTTTTCGTAGGTGCTATACCTATCTTCTTATCGTTGAAATGACACGCAACTTCAAGCATAATCGGTAAAATAGAGCGTACCTCTTGTACACGTGACCCTGGTAGCAGGCCGAGCAATACTTCAGGGCCAGCCGGTACACGTTTGAGTTCATCGTTTATGATTTCAACCAGCGGGTGACCCACCCAGTACGTCTTAAGGCCGAACCTCTCATAGAAGTGTTGTTCGAATGGCAATATCACCAACCTTAGATCCACGTATTGCTTCAAAGCTTTTACACGCCAGCTCCCCCATATCCATAGCTGTGGTAGCGAATAGTATATTACTTTGCAACCCCTATCATGTGCGAAACGTGCAAGCTTTAGATTGAACCCTGGAAAGTCCACAAGTATAACGAAATCAGGCCTTTTACTCACTATAAAACTGGTGAGTGTATTGAATGCTTCAACTATTGTGTTACGTGTTCTCCAAACTTCCACCATACCCATAACCGACATCTTCGCATAGGGGTAAAGAATTGATACACCTGCTTTTTGTAGGAGCTCACTACCTAACGCATAAAACTCTGTATCTGGGAAAACCGCCCTCCATACATTTACCAACCGTTCTGCATAGAGTTCGCCAGAGGTTTCACCTACGGAGATGAGTATCCGCATATGGAAGGTGTAGGCTTTTCAATACTCGATAGGCTACCTCGAACGACTTACGTACCTCCATGGGGTCGATAACGGGTGGTTTACCTTTTATGACACTTTCTGTGAAGCTTTCAAGTTCCTGATGTAATGGCTCCATGGGAATGGTTTCTATCTCCCTACCTTTTATTGAAAAGTAACCGTTATTTTCTTGCCCCCTATAGTAAAGTACAGCAGTATGTGCTTTGTAATCAACAAAGAAATAGCGATCTTTCTCGAAAAAAATGATCCTACGAATCGTTTCAGGTACCACACGTGATGCGGTGAGATTAGCTACTACTCCATTTTTAAACTCTATCCTTGCATTTACGAGATCGTATTCTTCTGGGGTGAATATCGACAATCCCGTGGCATTTATTTGTTCGATCTCACTTTTGACAAATTTCAGCACGATATCGATATCATGTACCATAAGATCTAACACAAGGGGTGCGCTAATTTCGTTAACTGCACGTAAAGCTGACCTATATGCTTCAATATAAATAGGCTCACGTAGTAGCTCCTCCAACGCTATGATTGCGGGGTTGAATCTTTCGATGTGCCCCACTTGCAGGACGAGGGTTTTCGATCTCGCAAGCTGAATCAGGTCATCGACCTCCTCTAAGGATTGGGCTAATGGTTTTTCCACAAATGTATGTATACCTTTTGAGAGCGCTCGTTTGGCAATAGGATAGTGTGAAGGTGTAGACGATGCTATACTTACGGCTTCCACATTGTCGAGCAGTGCATCAAGTGAATCAAACCATTTGGTACCGTATTTCTGTGCTATATTTATAGCACGTGATACGTCGATATCGTAAATACCTATGAGATCTACGTTAGGAACCTCTTTCCAAACCCTTACGTGGTGCTTACCGAACCTACCCACTCCTATCACACCTACTTTCATCGGACGATACCTCTTTTTGACTCCATGATAAATTTTATGAGATATCCCACGTTGTGATCCATCTGTAGCTCTTTTTGAACCATAGCAATGGCTTGCTGTAAGTTATATTTGGTTGAAAACAGAAGCTTAAACGCTTTATGGAGGCGATCGACCTCATGGGGTGTAAAATTGTGTCGCCTTAAACCGACACGATTTACATCAACCACACGAAGTGGCTCACCTGCAGCCAATGCATATGGGGGTACATCTTTGGGCACCCTATAACCACCTGCTATCATAGCATATGCACCTATACGTACAAATTGGTGGATAGGACATAAGCCACTTATAAATGCGTGATCTTGTACCTCAACATAGCCGGCGAGTTGACTTGCATTGGCGATCACAATACCGTTACCTAATCGACAATTGTGTGCGATATGGACGTAAGCCATGATAAAGTTGTCATCCCCGATGATGGTTTCATTACCTGTACCTGTAGCCCGATGTATGGTGACGAATTCGCGTATGATGTTGCGGTTGCCAATCCTTACGCGGGTGGGTTCGTTCCTGTAATTTACGTCTTGAGGTGCAAACCCTATCACCACATATGGATAGATTTGATTATCTTCACCGATTATGGTATTTTCGGCAATATAAGAATATGCACCTATTTTGGTGCCATTACCTATTGTGACGTTCTTCTCAATAATTGCACCATGCCCTATTTCTACATCTTCACCCAACGAAGCTGTGGGATGGATGAGAGCTTCATGAACATCTTTAGTCATGAGTTCTTTATAAAATTAGGTAATAGAAGCAATCGTCAATATTTTACTTGACTTAACCACTATATTGGTTATATAATTTAGAGTTCGGGGCGTGGCGCAGCTTGGTAGCGCGTCTGGTTTGGGACCAGAAGGACGGTGGTTCAAATCCACTCGCCCCGAGTTATTTTACCATAGGAGGATAGTATGGACGTAAGTGAATATGAACCCTCCTTTCTTGAGGTGATAGATTCCCTTAAACAACGTACTGACTATGCAGATTTGAGATGGGTCGAACACACACACGAATATATCGAGGTTAAGAATAGTGAAGTAGTTGCCTTAGCACGCTCGTCGGATATGGGGTTCGGTATACGTGTGTTATACAAAGGCGCGTGGGGGTTTGCTTCATCATATGATTTAACCCCAGATAGTATTAGGGGGGTTGCAGAGAAAGCGTTATCAATCGCACAAGCAAGCTATCGACTTATGCGTGAACCAGTACGGTTGGCACCAGAAGATGTGCATATTGATACTTACGTGAACCCGGTGAGGGTTGACCCTTTTACTGTAGCGATCGACGATAAGTTTGACTTATTGCTTAAAGTGGATAGCGCTTTGAGGCACCCTCATATACCAATACGTGAGGTGTTCATGGATTTATGGCGTGAACGTAAGTTGTTCATCAATACGGAGGGGTCTAAAATATTCCAAAACATTACGCATACTGGTGCAGGTATGCAGGTAACCGCATTTGGTGAGGATATGCAGGTAAGGAGCTATGGTAACTTCAAATCTGCAGGTTACGAATATCTTGAAGAACTTAACCTTATCTCACATACGGATAGGGTGAAAGAGGAAGTATTGGCACTTACAAAAGCACCGGTGCCCGACGAAGCTGTTAAGGATATTATAATTGCAGGTGATCAATTAGCGCTCCAGATACATGAGTCATGTGGTCACCCAATAGAGCTTGATCGTGTATTGGGTACAGAAGCAAGCTTCTATGGTACGTCATTCCTTACATTAGATAAGCTTGGCAAATTCCAATATGGGTCGAAACACGTGAATATAGTAGCGGATGCTACCCATAAGGATGCATTGGGTGGGTTCGGCTATGATGACGAAGGTGTGAAGGCACAACGTACTGATATTGTGCGTGAGGGTATATTTGTGGGATACCTGACCTCACGTGAAACTGCGAGCATACTGGGGCAACGTAGCAATGGCGCTATGCGTGCATCGAGCTGGAACCGCATACCACTCATTAGGATGACGTCTATCGACCTTGAACCTGGTGAGTGGGAGCTTGAAGATATGATCGCCGATATCAAGGATGGTATATACTTTGAGACTAATAAGTCGTGGTCAATAGATGAAAAGCGACTTAATTTCCAATTTGGTACCGAAATAGCGTGGGAGATCAAAAACGGTAAGCGAAGACAGGTGTTACGTAATGCAATATATACAGGGATAACACCTGAGTTTTGGCGTTCATGTGATGCTATAGCTAATAGGAAATACTGGCAAATATATGGGGTACCGGGGTGCGGTAAGGGTGAACCCGGCCAAAGTATGCGGGTATCACATGGTGCTGCACCTGCAAGGTTTAGGAAAGTACGTGTGGGGTACAAAAAATGAAAGAGAAACTTTTTGCGGTGGGTGAGGAGATCCTCAACGCATCAACCGCAGATGAGACAGAGGTGTTACTTTTTGGGACAAAGTCGCAACTGACAAGGTTTGCCAATTCCGT
>NMUJ01000003.1 GCA_002256535.1 Caldifarciminota bacterium 4484_18 | reverse complement strand
ACATCATACTTGCCTGGTGGCATATTGATTATAACGAAGTATCCTTTCTCATCAGTAGATGCACCAAATGGTGTGCCAAGCACAAGAACGTTTGCACCCGCCAACGGTGTACCAGTCTCAGCATCCCGCACATAGCCAGCGATCTTACCTGTGATACCTGCATGAAGAAATAAAGGAAATAATAATAGGATACACACTACTCCTGCCACCTTTTGTTTCATCTTCCCTCCTTTTTGAACACTTTCATATAAAATAATTAGGTTAAAAATTTGTCAACCCTACAACAGGTGAGTTCACCCGATGCCGTACACTATCAGTATTCATCGATATAGTTCATTTTTGGGTAACTTTAATTTCGAGCACCTCCTGAGTGGTTGGTGTGATAGCAGCATATACGGATCTTTTGTATCCCACCACCCACAATATGTGGTTTTTGTCGCAAACTAATGGCACAATATCGCGCACATAACGTGGTACCTTCAGGTCAACAAATATATCTTGCAATTTCTTCAAATACCCCTTACCAAATATACGCATGCGATCACCCGGCTGTCGTGCACGTATCGTGAGGGGTGGGTCGATTTTCGACATATCGAAGTATGCGACATATGGAGAGAACATCAACCTTTCCTCCCTGGATACAATACGTGTAACAAATCTATAATCACCCCACGTGGCTTCACCTTCTACTGGTAACTCCACAGGTGATGGTATGGCCTCCTCCGGCAACTTTGGTGCTATTAATACCTTATTATAATAATTAATAATGTAGAGACCGGGTAGCTCGATCCTATCGCCGGTCTTTCTGCTGGCTATAAATTTCAATACTTGCTCTATGTGTAGCTTCTCGATTTTATCCAACCCTCCCCTAACCTTTATTATCGCCTCTTCTATAACCCAACATTTGATCGCATCATGTAGCTCAGAAAACGGTTCCAGCTTCAGAAATAATCCATGCTTGTCCTCATCTATGAGTTGTGCCCATAGCTCCCTAACCGTACGTATACGCTCGGCTACCTCTCTTTCCACAATCTCACGCAACCGTAAGATGCTTCTCTCTACGTGGGGGTTGAGTTCCCGTAACAATGGCACTATACGATGCCTTATAAAATTACGTGTATATTCCAGCGAATAGTTAGAGTGATCCAACATGTACGGTATGTTTTCTTGCCTGAGATATTCAAGTACCTGTTCACGAGTTATCTCAATCAGTGGCCTTATGTATCTGTCACGTTTTGGTGGTATAAGTGTAAGCCCACGCAATCCAGTACCTCTTGCAAGCCTGAAGATTAAGGTTTCAACCTGATCCGAAGCTGTATGACCGAGTGCTATTTTATCGCAACCTTCGCTATCAGCTACTTCCTCAAGAAACCTATATCTTAATCTACGGGCAGCTTCTTCGATCGATATACCCTCAAGCTTCGCATAACCTGGCACATCGGCCTTACCAGATGTGAAACCATAACCTTGCCCTTTTGCCATATTTCTCACAAATTCCATCTCCTTGTGTGTGGCCTCTCTAATACCGTGATCGAAATAGACAAAATGTAGATTTAACCCATACTCGGGTGCGATTCTACACAATACATGTGCCATACAGACGGAATCTGGCCCACCTGACACCGCAAGCAGAACTTTATCCCCATGATCTATCATACGATATTTCTCTATGGTATCTTTCACCTTGTTCACCATTTTATTTAATTTACATGGTTTCATAGCAAATCAACTGAATCAATCCTTGACGATCATTTAATCACATTATTATGTATTTTATGAGTTACTTTATCTTTTATTGTGTGGTTGGGTTAATAACAGATCCGTGTGGATGTCAACGTACACTTTCAGCTTTCACGGATTATCCACAAACATTCTGGGTGGGCACTTCCTACCGATTTTTTGGCGAACGTTTACGTTACTATCTCACCGATATTACCACAGTTCATGGTGAGTACTTAGGCAACAACAACCTACTTTTCATGGGTAGCGATCTCCTTCTCCACTGTAGTATCCAGAAAGCTGGCAAATTACGTATATTGGCACAGCTACCCCTGTACATAGATGCTGTGAGGTTACCCGACTCTCATTACAGGATGAGTGCAGGGTTGGGGGACCTTTCCATCATAAGCATCCTATCCGTATATGGGACCCCGCGTAGGGGGATATCAATAGCACCTATTTTACAATTACCAACTGGTGCACGTAGGACATCACCACAGGTGGATCACCAACTTGCTGAAATATGGAACGAAGGCGGTGCCTTCCGTTACTTTACTGCTGGCGGTATAAATGTAGGGTTGAGGATGCTATTTTCACAATATATCGCACAGGATTACATCTGGCACACTAACTTACAGGGGTTACTCTACACAAGGACACTTAATAAAGGGGTGTTACCTTCGCTACAGGTGGCAGCATTCACGGGTATCACAAAATACTTCACCAGTATACGCTTATTTGCGGAACTCTCCATATACGGTAGTCGTGGCAATGTAGGGTTCACATACTGGGAACCCTGTATATATCAGGGTTATTTCCTGAGCACTGGCATCGTACTACTCAGGGGTAACTATGAAATTTCGCTTTCAGCGGATTTCAGGCTTTCGTTACATCCTTCCACAGATGTATACAGTGTGAAGTTTCCACTTACGGATGAACGGGTAGCTGATCTCAACCTCACCGCAGGTTGGGGTGTAGCACCTCCTTGGTGTATAAACCTTAGTATAACCAATTTCCGTGAAAGGCAGCCTGCTGTTGAGATTGAGAAGAGCATTATTGCAGGCAGAATAATCGATGCAGCCACTAATGAACCGCTACCTGGTGCTGCTGTAACACTATTTAAGGGCAACTTAGTCATCCACAGTATGAATGCAGATACCGATGGATACTTCGCTTTCGATAATTTAGAAGCTGGTGATTACGAGATTGAGGTTCGCAAAACCAACTATGTACCTCTGAGATATCCCGTCTCTATTGGTGAAGCTGAAAGGCTCAAACTCACCCTTAGCTTAAATAGAAAAGTAGGTGCACACCTTACAATCAGAATATTTGATATGGAGACACAGCAACCACTATCCGCTACTGTTAAGATCGATGACCAAGAACTACCATATACGGGTGAGGAGCTTAAACTCGAACTTACCGCTGGTACCCATACAATAGCTGTGGAGAGTCCAGATTATGTATCGATGACAAGAGAAGTGACTATAAAACCTGACGAACATCTCCGTATCTCCTTTTACTTGCTAAAAAAGTAGGGGAAGCAATGATCGCAGTACGTAATTTAACCAAAGCATATGATGGTTTCATAGCTGTCAACAATATATCGTTCAAATTAGAAAAAGGTGAAATAGTTGCATTCTTAGGGCCCAACGGTGCGGGCAAAACCACCACCCTACGTGTAATTACGGGCTATTTCCCACCAACGAGCGGATACTGTGAAATAGGTGGTTACAACATTATCGAACATCCACTTGAAGTTAAGAAACTCATAGGATATTTACCAGAAACCAACCCCCTCTATGAGGAGATGACACCACGTGAATATCTATCATTCCCACCGAAGGGCTCGACCCTATCCAAAGCATACAAGTACGTGAACTCATAAATGAGCTTGGCAAAGAGAAAACCATCCTGTTATCAACCCATATACTGCCGGAAGCTGAAACTATCGCAAAACGTATCATCATTATTCACAAAGGTGAGATAGTTGCTGACACACCACGTGATAAATTGCACGAAATTTCAGGCGGTGAGGCCATCATCCATGCCGAGATAGAAGGGCCAACGGATATTGATTGGTCTGTAATACCAGACGTAATAGATGCTAAGATTGTGAAGTCCATCGAATCTCGCCATGTATGGGAGCTCAAAAGCCATACGGATATACGGCCGCAGGTTTTCAACTTCGTCAAAGAGCGTGGCTGGACCCTATGGGGGTTGGAGAGCAAACATTTATCCCTTGAGGAGATATTTGCACAGCTTACACGCGAGTGATCAACTGTTTCCAAATAAATGTGAGTGCCCCGAATCGATTTATTGCACGTGATTTAAATTGTTCCACCTTAAATAGTGGTGAGCTCGGATAAATCTTATTTTTAAACCACCATAGTGTATCAATAACATAAACCGCTAACCTGCCATAGCTCCAACGTGAGCTTGAGAATGGATTAAGTGAAAACGCACATTTATAGCCTGCGGTCGCAACCATATCTTCAAGCTCCTCATTATATAGACCGAACGGATACGAAAAGTAATCCACAGATTCACCTAACTTATCTTCGAGCAATCTCTTCGAATCCATTATCTCACGGATTGCTGTGACACGTGCTACTTTACGTAAATCCGGATGTGTCAACGAATGTGACCCAAACTTTATACCATAACGTTGCATTTCACGTATCTGATGCCAATTAAGATGCTTGTAACGTCTGAACCCTATGTTGGCATCCCATATATTTTCCTTACCGATATAGTTGACCACAAGAAACACCAATGCACTGAAATGCAACTCTTCCAATAACGGGAACGCCACCTTGTATATATCAGCATACCCATCATCAAACGTTATGAGTATACCTGTACGTTTGGAATCCACATCAAACTCTTCAGGCTTTACAACCCTTATATTTCTTGACTTTATGTATTGCAGCTGCTTTTTGAACTCGTTAGGTAACACCCAAGTACCCCCCCATTCCCATCTTGTGAGCTTATGGTAAGCGAGCACCACCGTCATAACAGCTCGTAATAAACCTTCTCCACAGCATCGGCTACTTTATCCCAAGCAAACCGTAACGCCTTGCGACGTCCATTACTGCCAAGTATATGCCTTAACTGCGTATCATGGAGCAACATGATGATCTTCTCAGCTAATGCGTTCACATCACCCGGCAGTACAAGTAAACCGGTTTCACCATCGTCAACGAGCTGCCTGTAGCCAGGTATCGAGGATGCCACCACGGGTATGCCGGTTGACATTGCTTCTAACAACGTGATGCCGAACGAATGTCCACCGGGTGAAGGTGCCACAAACAAGTCAGCCGTCCTATAGTAACACGGTAAGCCAGACTCAGGCAGTACGCGGCCACACCATATTATGTGCTGAGCTACGTGTGGAGGTACCATCCTTTGATATTTATATCGGTAAGGACCTTCACCCACAACAACCAACACCACTTCAGGTACAGCACGCACTACATGTGTCATCGCCTTCAACAGATACGGTAAGCCCGACCGTGGTTCCAACCTACCAACAAACAACACCCTATACTTATATTTGAGTAATGCCTCTACCTTTTTGCCTGTAGGTTGAAATTTACCAACATCAACCCCATTGGGTATAACCCTATACTTACCAGGGAAATACTGTCTATGTGAATTAACTGCTACCTCCGAAACCGCTATCACCGCATCGAGCTCATTAAAGTATGGCTCAAGTATAGGTCGCATAATTCCATACCATAGGCTTCTATCGAACCCCGCATGAAATGTCAACACCTTACGTGCATCAGAATACCTTATCGTAAGTAGTGGCAAAAACGGTACCAACCCCTCATGGATATGTATCAGGTCGAATTTACCTTCCTTCAACACCCTCCTGAGCTCACCATGTAACTTTCCACCTATTGTGAACCTCGAAAACGATAAGTTCAACGGTATTGGGAACAACATAGCTTTACCTACCCTTATCACATCATACTCACCCCTCCCACATGTGGATAGTAATGGCTTGACACAAGCGCTATACGCAGTTTGTGAGTTCGTCCCATTTTACTTGAAATACATGCCACTGGTGTGGATACTTTCGGATTACAGCTTCAATCCTCTTAGCTATCATCTGGGTAATGTTTTTGATATCCCTTTCTCTGTTACCAGTAGGTCTGTAATCGATTATGGGATCGATCCATGCTTTATATCTGGGACCATCTTTCACCAAAAATGCGGTAACTATTGGGCTACCCGTGACAAGCGCCAACCGTGCCGGCCCTTTAGGTAAATTCATCCTCTTACCTAAGAAACAGACCTCTACCCCACTGCCTGTGATATCCCTGTCACCCAACAACACCACCACTTTATTAGCACGTAACCGCTCTATTATACGTTTAGGGGTGCTCGTATCCTCGAGCGGTAACACCTCCATCCCTGTATGGGAACGGAATTTATTCATCACCTCATACCAGCGTGCACCTGTCCCACGTAGCTCAGCCACTGTAACCGTATCGTAACCATAGCTTGTAATATAGCAAGCAGCCAGCTCAGTATTTGCCATATGTGCGCTGATGAAGATTACACCTTTACCCAAGCTGAGCGCCTCGTCAAGATACTGTAGCCCTTCTGGTTGGGCGAGCTTTTTGAAATCCTCGCACCTCATCCGCGGTATTGCCAAAAAATCTGCATAGGTGAGGGCAAAGTTTACGAAGTTACGCCATATGCCTGACGCATTACCAGTAATATTTATAAGGTTATCACGTACTTGATGACGTCGCCGTACTAATGTACCCAACTGTATAGCACGAAGCTTTAGAATGGTTAACATTTGTAAAGTTAACTCAGCTTGCGGTATGGCAACCCAGATTAATTTTAAGGTATGGAGGATGAATTGATCCAAGCAGCCCAAGAAGCGTGTAAATTTTCGTATTCTCCTTACTCAAACTTCAGTGTAGGTGCAGCTATACTTACCGAGGATGACCAAATATTCACTGGCACGAATGTTGAGAACGCATCATTGGGGTTGACAATGTGTGCTGAACGTGTTGCAGTATTTAACGCATTGAGTCACGGCCACAGGAAGTTCAAGCTGCTCGCCGTCTATACACCCACGGATATACCTGTCTACCCATGTGGCGCGTGCTTACAGGTGATATCAGAATTTTGTGACAACCTAACCATTATCATAGCATGGAAACGGGGTAAACTACGTACGACATTAAATACACTTTTGACACATCCATTCCGAGGTGAGGCTTGACGTTCGTCGATTCCTTTTATTATAAATGTGATAATCGCCCCCATAGCTCAATCGGATAGAGCATCGGATTTCTAATCCGAGGGTTGGAGGTTCGATCCCTCCTGGGGGCACTGTTTTGGCGCCTGTAGCTCAATAGGATAGAGCAGCGGACTTCGGATCCGCTGGTTGGGGGTTCGAGTCCCTCCAGGCGCGTTCACCGTAGCAATATAACCTTACTCACGAGTGTGGTACCTTCCAGGTGTATGAAATATACGCCAGGTTTGAAATCGCTTGATACCATCCACACATGGCTACCAGTACGTTCCACAGGTATACTGTATAGTTTTCTACCCACTACATCGTATACCGTCAACCTACATTTGTGTGCAACTGAATACTTTATATGGAATACACCTACACCTATAGTTGGGTAGACCACTAACTCAGGTACACGGAATGGCTCCACCCTTTCAGCAATACCCACAGGTGAGACTGTATACTCCACCGGCAATAGGAACGGATTGCCATCTGGATCGTTCGTGTAAAGGGTGATACTACCTGAATATGTACCATCCGATAGAGTAGTATCAACCTCCACATGTATAGCTAACGACTCACCTGGCTCGATCTCAAACCTACGTGGTTGCCACCCTATTATCCAGTTCGTATCCTGGGTTGCGGAGCTTGCCACCCTCAACGTAAAGTTACCCACGTTTTTGACCCACCCACTATCTATTTTACCGCCGTATCTGACGAATGCGGTTATTATGAAATCCCGCTCGTTACCGTTTTGGTCTATAAAGGTGTACCACGTTTGTCTGTCACTACTGTATTTGTTGATACCCTCAACCGGATATCTGACCGATGTATCGGTTACCAATTTTAGTTTATTATTACCAATTGCAAACGCTCTATAGCCTGCCCAGAAGCTACCTGTATCTATCGTTATGGGTGGATCGATCCTCACCGTTTGCAGGTACCAATCACTACTTTCGGGTATATCCCACACCACACTACGTAGTAGGGTGCCGGGTTCACCGCCACTGTCTGTCCATATGAACACCGTGTCAGAATCTGACGGCTCACCATTATACACATAGAATCGTATTTCAATCGAATCCACCGTACAGGGGTGGCATCTTGGTGTTAGCTTAGCCGCTACGTAGTAGTCAGGTGTGGTCCATGAACTCGATCTCCTATCCCTATAGTAGGTATGATTATATATCGAATCTATAACTGTTGCTTTCGGTGTATACGTATATATCACCCTTATTGTATCGGCATCTATCTGCGGGTTAAATGTTGATGCGAAGTTCACTGCATGGTAGGCGTTGACACGACCGGAGCCGAGTCTACCCTCATAACTGGGGTTCAGGTGATCTATAGTATCGACCATACCGTAAACCCTTGCATATAGATGTTTGGACGTCCATGAGGGTTGTCTGGCCTTAACCAACGCCGCTATACCTGCCACTACGGGGGTGGCCATACTGGTACCCGACATGTAGGTATATCCAGTATCACAGTATCTTATTGTACCACATCGCGAATACGTGCTGTAGATATATGTCCCCGGTGCTGATACATCCACCCAATCCCCATAGTTTGAGAAGCTCGCCTTCTGATCGCTTGAATCAGTGGCTGCTACATTCAATATCTCATCACGTGTACCAAAATAGTCCGCTGTCTCCGAATTCTCATTACCTGCACTATGTACGATGAGCACACCATTCTGCTCTGCATACCATGCAGCATAGGGTAACCCACCACTCGCTGATGTACCGAACGAACAGTTAACTATATGGGCACCCTCATCTACCGCATAGACGATAGCTTTTGCTGCCCAACTTGTTCGCAATACACCGCGTTCCTGACCACCTACATTGACTGAGCCTCCCACCCTTAAACACATTATTTTAACGTCCCAATTAACACCTGCCACCCCGATGTTATTATTTGTAACCGCACCTATTATACCGGCCACATGCGTACCGTGGCCGTTGAAATCCAACGGCTCATTATCCTCCGTGAGCGAATCTTCACCTGGCCACCATGAATAACTACCCATCTGGCCATCGACAAAATCCCACCCTAACGTATCATCTACGTAACCATTTGCATCGTCATCCACACCATTATTCGGTATCTCGTTAGGGTTATCCCATATGTTGTCAACCAAATCCTCGTGCGTGTACTGGATACCTGTCTCTACCACAGCCACCACCACTGTGTTCGAGCCTGTGGTTGTATCCCACGCTTCAGGTGCATCTATATCATGGTCGGTTGTTTGGTGAAGATACCATTGGTTTGAAAACCCAGGATCATTGGGTAGGATATCGAACTCATGTATAGCGATAGGTTGCACGTCTTCAACCTCCGGTAAAGCCTTAAGTTTAGCCATGGCGGGGTCGAGTATCTCCTTTCTGCCGAGCTTCAACCTAAAACATCTATCAAGTAATTCACCCCCCTTCTTTGTGTGCATACCAGGGAAAAGTGGCTCCAATTTCTCAATCTCCACACCCGCGGGTAGTAACGCCGTTATATCACCATGTTTTAGCTGTTCAGCTATGAGCTCATCCACTTTGATGACCAATTCATCCGCTACATATTGAGTTATCCCCAAGATCATCAAAATAAACAAAAACATTACCTCTCCTTTCTAAAATGTTAAGTTTTCACCATTAACAAAATAATGTATCTCATGTTTAACAGAATAATGTAGCCCATGTGATGTCAACCCATATTATGATCTAAATTGACATACGATATCCTTGTGGTATTAATTTATAAAATAGTTTATAAGGAGGTAGCATGTTCTTGAGGGCTGTAGTGGTAGGTTTTTATAGCGATGATAGTTTTAAGCTTCATCCCAGTAGCTGGCCCCATAATTGCGGGCTTCATTGCCGGCATTATAGCTGATAGGGGACCCATAACCGGCTTATGGGCAGGCTTCTGTAGTGGTATAGTTGGTGGCGTGCTTGCGTTCCTGTTCCTTACAATATTGGGTGGATTCATCGGTGGGCTTATAGGTGGATTCGTCGGTAGTATCATCGGTGGTAGCATATTGTTAGGTTTCCTATATTATGCAGTACTGGGGTTAGCAGGTGGTGTATTAGGTGGATTAGTACGTCGTGCGAAATGATCCCACCCCATTGGGGTTAACTTACAACCTTGATCGTCGTAGATACCAGGTTGATGTATTATCTCACCTATTGATGTAAATTCTATATCAACCTGGTTTTCCGCTTCTGGTGGATAGGTAAAAAGTAGCTCAAACTCCTCACCGCTACTGAGTGCATATTCAATAGGGTTAATCCCTTGCTTTTCACACCATTTGCGTACATCGTCGAGCACAGGAAGTTTATCTAAATTAATGACTGCACCTAAATTACCGCTCATCCTCAATATGTGGGATAGATCAAGCAGCAACCCATCCGATATATCGAGCATAGCATGCACATGGTCACAAAGTGTTAACCCTTCCTTTAATCTGAGCTGTGGTTGCAACAACTTTATTCTAAGCCAATCAGGTAACACACCACCTTGCTTTAGGGTGTACCACGCCAGCTTAACACGACCGAGTTCACCCGTGACACCTATCTTATCACCGGGTTTGGCCCCTCCACGTGTGATTGGGGTGGCTGCTTCACCGATCACCGTCATGGATATTATCAGATTTTCCGAATATGTTATATCACCACCTACAACTTTAACCTCGACACCCTGTGCAGTACTCGCCATATTAAGGACTTGCCGTACCCCATCGTAAAATTCTTTAAACCATGCCCTATCAGCTTCCTTAACCCCTACGCTTACAAGCAGGTATAAGGCCCTACCTCCCATAGCAGCTATATCACTAAGTGTAGCCACTGTCGTCCTATAACCGATATTGTATAACGAAAATATACTCGTATCCATTGTAGGGAAATGTATACTTTCGATGAACGTATCAACCGATACAACTCCTTTATTTTTCTCAGTTGCCATCAATATGAATGTTTATCATCCGGATAGCGACCTGATTTCACCTCCTCGATGTATTGCTTGATAGCAGCCTCGATTATTGACTTAATATCGGCATATTTCTTGACAAATCTGGGCACCTTAGGCAACAGTGTAAGCCCTAATATATCGCCTGTAACCACCAACCTGCTTTATACTTTGTGGTAGCAACCCTACATGTCCCATCACCGGTATACCACATTTGACGAGCCGCTCCACTGTAGGTGCCATGTCTACACCACCTTCGAGCTTCACACCATCTACCCCCTCTATCTTCATAAACCTACCCGCGTTACGTATGGCATACTCTGGCGATACTTGATAGCTCATAAATGGCATATCAACTATCAGCATCGCATTTTTGACTGCACGTGCTACGGCACGGGTGGCAACCAGCATCTCCTCCATAGTAACCGGCAACGTATCAGAATATCCCATCAATGTTGTACCATATGAATCACCTACAAGTATGACCTCAACCCCTAACATGTCCTCGATTGCCGCCATCATATAGTCGTATGCGGTGAGTAAAACAACCTTCTCACCTTTGCGCTTCAACTCCCAAAGGTATGGAATGGTGACTTTCTTCATCATCTTATTTCTCCAGATATATGCGAGGTACCCTTGGGCTTATCCGTGTAGCAACCTCATAGTTTACTGTATCGGCAAGCTTTGCAACCTCTTCCATTGTGATGCCAGGACCTACCAGGGTAACTTCATCCCCTATTTTCACATCTGGTATATTGGTGACGTCAA
The DNA here is from genome assembly GCA_002256535.1 of Caldifarciminota bacterium 4484_18. GTDB lineage: Bacteria > Hydrothermota > UBA3073 > NMUJ01 > NMUJ01 > NMUJ01. Next base: position 37,645 of record NMUJ01000003.1, on the reverse strand, counting down.
CAATTGTTAGATCCATACATACCTTACCCACTATGGGGGCTTTCTTACCATGTATCATCACATGGCCACGATTTGATAAGCTCCTTGGATAGCCGTCACCATACCCTACACTCAATGTAGCGAGTTTCATCCTACACGGTGCAACAAATATATGGTCGTAGCTCACACCCATACCTTTATCTACCCATCTTATATCGACGATACGCGTTTTCCACTCAAGTATGGGTTTAACCGGTATAGTGGGCTTATGATCGAACGGCGATAACCCATATATCAATATTCCTATACGTACGAGGTCGAACTCCTCATAGGTCTGAGGGAACCTCAACCAACCCGCGCTATTAGCAATATGCACCATGTAGGAATTACGTAACCTCTTTAACAAATTACGGAAGTGGCGTACCTGCTCCAGTACTTTCGGCCCACCTTTGGATAGACTTGCAGTCGCCAGATGTGTGAATATCGACATTATCTTAACGTTAGGAATGTCCTCCACATGGTTGATAAACTCAATGGCGTTTTCGACTGGCACACCAGTGCGCCTCATACCTGTGTCCACCTCAACGAATATATTCACCACCTTGCGCAACTTTTGAGCTTCCTTAGATAACGCATGCACAATCTCCATACTGCTTACGGTGGGTATGAAACTATTTTCAACAACTGGTGTTACCTCAGGTTGTAATATCGGCGATAGTATCACTATGGGTTTGTTATTTCTGATTTTGAAAGCTTCATCCAACGAAGCTACTCCCCAAAAATCGATGTACTGGTCGAGTATCGGCGCAAGCCCATCTAAGCCATGCCCATATGCGTCAGCTTTTACCACTGCCAGTAATTTCTTATCCTTCAAACGTCCCCTTATTACGGTTAAATTATGACGTAATGTAGCCAAATCTATCTCTACCCACGTACGGCTAATCATGCGTGTGCCTTCTCCACACAAGTTCTGTTAAAGCCGCCGCAAGCACGACGATCCACCCGATAAGCGTGATGATCCCTGTTACATAGAAAAGTTTCGATCTACACGTAAATTCGACATTATGCTTACCAGCTATCAAATATATCGCACGCAATGTACCATCAGCTACGTACACCTTGGTGGGCTTACCATCCACTGTAGCATACCAATCAGGATACCAATTCTCCGCAAGTACAAGGAATGTGGGTTTATCATTTACTACTTCGAGTGCAATATGATCCATGTCATATTTCAGAATCTTAGCGTACCCATTGACAAGCGTGTCACCCTGTGGTACAGATGGATCTTCCTCCAATATCACCGTGTTATGGTACGGGAAATCGTACCTCTTTATTAAAGTAAGTGCCTCATCCGCACTATCAACTACCACGTATCGAGGTGCGAAGAATGCACGTGGTAATGCATGTGGATTACGATAAACACTGTATCTGCGTCCTTTATAGATGAGATCGAATCTCGACATGTAGGATTGTGCCCTCTTTATGAAAGCTTGGGTCTGCGGATCGAACTGCGATATATCCTCTGGTATCGTGAATGTGATGATGTATTTGGTGTTAAACACGTCCAACAAGTGAGGTAACCGCCTCAAATCGTTGGGTCGAAACATTACCGTACCATATGCACCTATGAATTTTTGATATCGGATAAGTGGATTAGAGGTTGTACCACCTAATGTTTGTACATTATGGTAGGGTAAATAGTGATCCTCCGCATGTTCATAATAGTAAGGGAATACCCAATAGTAGTCAGTGTCACGTTTGAGTACCCTCACCACCTCATCCGGTCTGTAGTAGTAATGTGGTGGCGGTACCACTTTCACAAACCTGTAATCTACCTCCCATAGATCAAACAATATAAACACAGCAGTTAATGATGCAAACCCAACATCGGTTAACCGTTTGTTCAACCGCAGGTAGCAGATTAGTGTTACCAGTGCGATTGATAGGAAAGATTTGAAGTATCCCCAAATCAGCAGCGGATAGTTCTTTTCCATAGCTGATAACTTAGCGTTGATCTGATCACTGGAGTAACCTGTCGTCGCCAATACATGGCTGAAATGTGAACGCAACCCATTAATAATGGGGGATTTCGCCACACTAAAAGTAAGTAACGTAACTGCTGCCCCTATTGTGCAAGCCACCAAATAGCGTTGTGATATGTGTTTGTGTTCTAACATCAACCTTAACCCGTATGCAAATAGTATAACCACAGAAAATGCACCTATTATCCACCACATATCGGGTCCACGTAGCTTGTTCACCATAGGCAAAATACGGTAGGGTATTCTATAGAACGGAGTATGACCACCAAGTGCCAACAAAGTAGCCGCTATTAAACCACTGGTAAAGAATCGCACGTAACTGTGACGTCGCCATCCCATAAATATACCGAAAAGTGATATCACAAGCACTATAACACCGAAGTACCTTGAATGCAGTCTGAAATGGTTGGTCCCCCAATAGTTGTCAAGTATACCCATGAAGTGTGGATTGTAAAAGTCGGTTAACTCAGAGGTTGGCATCGCCCATGAAGTGGCGTATTCATAACCACGCTTTACACCTCGTACACCGGCCTCCAGTCGTATCAAACTGGGGCCAAACCTGAGTGCTAATACACATAACACAACCACAAGGGTAAGTACAACCTTAAGGCCAAGTGAAACACTCTCCCTTGGTTTACCCTGTCGTATACGACGTATGAGCTCATATATAACGAAGAAACCGATAAGATAGCTTGCGTAGTAGCCAAACTGAAAGTGGCCACACATCATCATCACCCATGCACCTGCTAACAAGAGAAAATGGCGCACTCTTTGTGTCTCAAACGCATACAATAGCGCAGAAAAGCACCAGGTGAGCCATGCCATGCTGGCAAGTTTAGGCCAATGTCCGCCGTACATTTGACTTATACCGAAAGCAGTGAACTCATATGCGATACCAGCAACTACTGCGATCCACAGCTGAAACTTTAACCTATATCTTAGCAGATAGAACATACCCCAACCCGCCAGAAACAGACATATAAAGAAAAAGTAGAAGTGTCGCACATAAACAGGTAATGGCAAGAATATATAACGTAGAGGGTCAGTGTAACCCATACCGCCGGTGAATGTGGAATAACCACCCATTATGTACGGGTTCCAGAGTGGTTGGCGTAAGTGTCTAAGCATATATTCATGTACCCGAACAGTACCACCATACGCGATAAGGAAGTCCGTACCAAATAGTGTCGATCTACCCACAAATAATCCCAAATGTGGTGAATAGAAGGCGAATGCTAACCCCAGAAATATTAATGGGAACCACTTCTCGCGTGGGATAAACTTATGTGTAGGACGTTGTGTGGGTTTGGATTTAATTTTCTTTTTCTTGCCCATCGTTTACCTCAACTACTTTGGCCATAAACTCACCCTCTGCAACGAGCGTATCACCTACATAAGCCTTACCTTCCATCACACATACACCACGGGTAAACCTCTTCAGTACCATCTCGTTACGTAATGTGTCACCAGGTCGTACAGGGGCACGGAATTTGGCCTCTTTGATGGCGAGGAAGTAAACCAACTTACCTTTGGGGTTATCCACCTTCTTTAATAGCAGTATGCCACCCGTCTGTGCCATAGACTCAACGATGAGCACACCTGGCATTATTGGGTTGTGTGGGAAATGGCCGATAAAGAATGGTTCGTTTATAGTGACATTTTTGATACCCACAATACGATTACCGTTGAGCTCGACGATCCTGTCAACTAAAAGGAATGGGTAACGATGTGGCAATATCTCCATGATTTCATGGATCTCCATCATCACCTCCTGATTAAACTTAACATGTTGTGGATAAAAGTCAATCAACCAACCAATTATGATGTACGAATATCGAGTGGAATTTGGAGTATAGGTATCACCCAGTTTTGGAGAGGTAATGGAGGTGGCGGGACTCGAACCCGCGTCCAGAAGTGTCAGAGCAAAGGGCTCTACATGCTTAGACCCAGCTTGTTTTACCCTTATGGTCCGCTGGGCCCCGAACCATAGGGGGTAGATCCCTTCGGTGTCGTCGTCCACCTCGGGATCAAAGGTATGGACGACCACCCCCTAACCCATCCCCTGAGAACCTTGGGGGCAAGTCCCCAGGTTAAGCCTATTTACTATCAGGCAACCGCATATTCAGCGGCAGTTATTTTAAAGTGCCCGATTTTACGAGTCGAGCGACTCGGCATGCTCCCTTTACTCTGATCACCCCTGTCGAGACCTATCACCCCCAGAGCGATTATAAATTAATCGTAAAGGTTAAAATGTCAACTCATGTGGATGTGATTCTTTCTACCCCGTATATTGTTTTAATCCCATTTCCTCTATCAACTGCACCAATTCATATAGGTTCCTGTTATAGAAAAGATGCCCCCCACATCTACAATCTGTAGCACCAAACTTGTGGATGGGTTCGAATTTTGATCTCAACCCATCTGCAAGCTCACATTCACACCGGTATTTGCTTTCACGATAGTAGATTGCCACAATCCGTCCATGTTCGAGCAGGTAATCTATATGCCAGCGTTTACGTTTATGGCTGGATATGTGGCGTTTCACACGTACCTCGATATTGTTCATAGCTGATCCCACATATGCGTAGTAACCACGTGTAAATGTTAATTTGCCCAGCTTACCCACTGTTATCCTGATATCTCTTGGTAATTCCACCAGCAATACATAGCATCCTTTCATTACGATAAAATAACACATAGACTCATATTCGCCAGCTTATGTATTGATTTTCTGTTTATTTATCTATATTTAACTATATTTAACAGACGGAGGTTAAGATGCCCAAAAGAACCTATCAACCCAGTCGTATCAAACGCAAGCGTACGCATGGGTTTCGTGCACGTATGCGCACAAGAAGCGGTAGAGCTATCATCAAGCGTCGTAGACGTGTTGGCAGGAAACGGCTTACCGTGTAGACGTGATGAACGTCTACCCAAGGAGGAACGTTTAAAGAAACGCAAGCAGATACTGGAAGTTTTTACAAAAGGTAAAGTCATCACTGGTAACCATATGGTTATACATTATTTAACAGGTAAACCCGACCGTAAGGCAGGGTTCGCGGTTTCAAAGAAGGTGAAACGCAAGGTTGACCGCAACCGTATCAAGCGTAGGTTACGCGAAATCTATCGTCGTGAGAAATGGCGGCTCAGGAATGTACACCTGATGATTGTAGGGACCGAAGGTGTATTACATGAAGATTTTCGCACACTATACCATGAACTTGTTGATTTACTTGATAAAATAGCTGATGAAGGAGATAGCACTGTTGTTGATTAGATTTTACCAGAATTTCATCTCCCCTATATTGCCACGACGTTGTCGATTCTATCCAACCTGTTCCGAATACACGTACCAGGCGATCAAGAAATACGGTTTACTTAGGGGTATAATCAAGGGTATCATCCGTATATCCAAATGTCATCCTTTTCACCCTGGTGGCTATGATCCATTAACCTAATGTATCGCAAGCTATTTGGTTTCAGCCTGGGTACGGGTATATCACGAGTGTTTGGATTCATCCGTGAAATTGTCATTGCACACTTTTTTGGTGCATCTGCCAGCCTCGACGCATTTTGGGTATCCTTCCGTATAGCTAACCTTGCACGTGAGATGTTAGCCGAAGGTAGTATCATACCATCGTTCGTACCATTATTTACGGATAAGGTAAAATCCGACCATCAAGCTGGATATCGGTTTGCCAATACCGCCATATGTATTGTACTCACAATAGCGCTGATGATATCCATATTTACAGTGTTGTTTGCACCTCATCTCGTACGTATAATAAGCCCAGGCTTCTATCACGATACGTTTAGATTCAACCTTGCCATCCGTCTCACACGGACAATGTCACCTTTCCTACCGATAATGGTGGTGGCTACATTTTTTATGGGGATATTGAACTATTTCTCGCGTTTCTTTGTTACGGGTATCGCACCTGTGTTATTTAATATTGGCATAATCGCAACGTCTGTCATATTCGCCAAGTACATCGGTGTGTATAGTATCGCCATAGGGGTGCTTATCGGTGGTATCGGCCAGGCTACCCTTCAATACCATTTTTTGAAATCGCATGGTTACAGGTTTCGACCCTATCCCATTTTCAGCGATCCCACCGTACGTCGTATGTTACACCTTATGTTGCCTGTGGTTATATCGTTTCTGGTTTTACGGTTGAGCAGCATTATCAACACAATTATCGCATCCTTCTTGGCGGTAGGTTCTATCTCGTATCTTGAGTATGCGTTCAGATTTATATATTTACCTATTGGTATGATAGGTGTGACAATAGCAAACGTCGGTATACCCACCTTTACACGCCAGTTTGCGGATATTGGTTCGATAACGCAGGATCTACATAAAGCCCTGAAGTTCGGTATACTCTGTAGTGTGGCTGCTATTACCTTGTTGTTGATATTCGCACATCCATTATGCCGTATCGTTTACCAACATGGTGCTTTTACTGCAGTTGATACCTACCATACCTCACGTGTGATACGCTTTTACTCGTTCGCTATACTGGGGGTGACCCTCAATCGCACATTTTCATCTATATTTTATGCATTGAAGGAACCTACGACACCACTTAAAGTTACCCTAATAGGGGTGACCATACATCTTGGTGTAGCACTTACGTTCGTGGGTAGGTTGGGGCTTGTTGCGTTACCACTTGGTGTATCAATTTCGAGTATATCAAGCTCAATTATATATGGGATACTGGTTAAACGTAGATTAGGATGAAAGATAAGCCAACCGTACTTCAATCCAAACGCAAATTAATAATACGATGGTTACGCATTTTCCTTGTTGTAACCGTTGTGAGTATAATCGGGGTGCTTATCTTCACCACGGGTAAAGATACCCTACAAGCGTTTAGAAACTTTTCCCCTCTGTACTTTCTACTTGCACTGTTGGTGACAGTTGTATTCTATTATTTTGAGCTCCTACGTATACAGGTATTAGGTCGTACCATGGGTAAACTCATATCGTTACGTGCGGCATCCGAATTCTATTTTGGTGGATGCTTCCTTACCGTGGTACCTACTGGTGTTGTGGGTGTACCTTTCCAACTCTATGTATTACATAGGGATGGACTTAACCTCGGTGAAGCTGGCAACGTTATCATTATGCGTGCAATACTTAACGTGTTGATCTTACCCCTGCTTGTACCGATTATACTGTTAGAGAAGGAATTGCTACGTGGCCGTTTCGTCGTAAGGGCTGGCAGTTACGTAGGTATAATCGTTCTGCTTCTTGTAATACTATTTATCGTATTCTTTTTCATGCCCAAAAGGTGGACGAGAGGCAAGTTCTCCCGTGTATATAATGAGCTACAAAAGTTACGGGTTGCTATCAAAGAGACTTTCACCCATGGTAAGCTATTTTTTCTACTTTCATTCGGCATAACCCTTCTCGCACGCTGTGCATTTTTTACCATACCCTATGTCTTATTTAAAGGATTAGGCATTGACCCACTTTTTGTTACAACCTTCGTAATACAAATAATACTGGCGTATTTGCTACTTTTTATACCGACACCTGGATCAAGTGGTGTAGCAGAAGCTGGTGGGTTCGGGCTTTGGCGTCTCATATGTCCTGCACATCTTCTTGGCCTTTACGTAGTTATATGGCGGTTTTATACTGGGTTGCTCGCTATGATAATCGGTGGCATTCTCATACTTCGGCTGTTATATCAACCGAAGAGTGACTCCACACGTTCATAGTCCTCTTCCGTTTCCCATGGTAGTTCCAGATACTTAGCAGCTGCCTCATCTACTACAACTGTGGTGTCACGATGCAGTTGTAGCACGCTCGCAGGTACCATCGCTGTTATGGGCCCCTCTACCGCCTTTTTAATTGCATCTGCTTTAGATTCACCACTTGCCAGCAACAATATCGCCTTTGCATCCAAGATCGTACCTATCCCCATCGTGATTGCGTATTTGGGTACATTTTCGATTTTGCCATCGAAGAACCTCGCATTATCTCTACGTGTAACTTCGAGCAACGTCTTTATACGGGTACGTGACCCTAAAGATGATCCAGGTTCATTAAACCCTATGTGACCATCACGCCCTATACCCAGTATCTGTAGATCTATGCCACCGAATTTACGTATACGGGCTTCATACCAATCACAATGTTGACGTATATCGGGAGCGTTACCATCTGGTATATGTACATTATATGGATTTACGTTCACATGGTGGAAGAAATTTTCCCACATGAAATGGTGATAGCTTTGTGGATTTTCGTATTAGGGTGGCTACTATTTTAGCAGCCAATTTAGACAAACACTTATAGTCCTTCACCTTTATGACACGCATCCCTCCTCCTTTTTGACATGAATCTGTCTAACCTCGGTATTCGGGTAGTAATGTAAAAGTATCTGCCTGTAATTCCATCCTATAGATGCCAACTTAGCTGCCCCTACCTGGCACAATCCAACCCCATGACCCCAACCTGCTCCTTTCAATATGAACTGTTGTCCATTGTATTTCACATAGAATGCAGAACTTGGTAAATACGTGGGTGATAGTATTGCCCTATGGGGTATCCTATATCTATGCCGGTCTTGCTGAGGATAATCTCACGCAATGTATGTGGATCGATCGTTTCATACCACCTGAAGTACTTTCTACCGTATTCGAAATATTCAGTATTACCCTGTGTATTGCAATACGCAGGTGGTGGCTGTTCTATCCATAACCTGAAATTATCTTCTTTCCGTAGATCCATATCATACGTACCGGGGCCATCAAATATCGAGCGTGAGTAAAAGGTTTCACCCCATACGTTATTAAACTCCTCGGTTATACCACCACATACCTTTGCAAACCTTGTATCCACAGGCTCACCCTTATAGTAAAGCACCTCATTGCGGGTCTCGTCTATTACCTTACGAGCAATATTATTCTCATCCCTTACACCACGATACTCCTGACAATGATCATCGTTACATACATCAAAAGGCTCCCCTATATGGTGTTTGATGGCCGCCGTAAGTAACCAGTTTCTGGCTGCCACAGCTTGTGCCTTCAACACCTCTATGGGAAGTGATACCAGCATCTCCGACGATATTACACTTGCAAGATACCGCTCGAGCTCTATATGATTAATAAGAAGAAGTTTACCATCATAACCGACGGTGAATTCGAGCTCACCTTCGTAATTCTGCTTCTCTTCAAACTCAAAATGGAACCCACGGCCCACTTTATTATATATAATGAGATCAAATGGCTCCTCTGGTGATACATAAAAGTGTCGAGGTAACTGCACTGTTCGACCATTGCTTATATTTCGGGCGATCACGTTGGTTATAGCTGGACGTTTCACCTCAGGAAAGAAGTACACACTATGATGCGATAACATCTGCAACGGGTCAGGTACTCGAAACGGCCCTATACCTGCAAACCATATACTTTTATATTTGAGCACCCTTGATGAATAGCCACGTGCTTCAAACTCTTTTGTTACGCTTGCTAATCTATCCTTTTCGATAGCTTCACCTACTACCAGAAAGTAGTCAATCTGAGGTGAACTCAGCATTTCACTCCTTACTTCCCAGACCCCGGCACATAGCTTTTGATTACCAAATTTAATGGGTTTCCGGAGTTCTATCTTCACCTTGTCCCCTTTGAATATACACACTTTTAACTTGTCTGTAGCCATTTGCTTTTATTTTATGAGGTTTTCAACAAAGTCAATCTAACTTGACGATCAATATAGTTTAATATCTTAAACTGGCTTAGAGATTAGAGGCTATCATATGGGGTCCATATTAGTCACGGGAGCGGCCGGCTTCATAGGTTGGAAAACTTGTGAGAAGCTATTAGAATACGGTTACACAGTGGTTGGTATCGACAACCTAAATCACCACTACGATGTGAGGTTAAAGGAATGGCGGTTGAGCCAACTGGAAAGATTCGCCAATTTTACGTTCCACAAGCTTGACATCGAACATATCGGAGCTTTACGCTCATTATTCCAGAAGTACAAATTCGATGCTGTCATAAATTTAGCTGCACGTGCTGGTGTAAGAGCTTCGGTAGAAGACCCACACGTATACTTCACCACCAACACGCTTGGTACACTTAACCTGTTGGAACTCTGTAAAGAGTTTGACATACGAAAATTTATCTTAGCATCTACATCTTCCCTATACGCAGGACAAAATATGCCATTCAAGGAAGACCTACCAGTCAACACACCTATCTCACCTTATGCTGCATCGAAAAAAGCGGCAGAAGTCCTATCTTATACTTACCACTCTTTATACGGGGTTGATGTATCCATCCTTAGGTATTTCACGGTTTACGGGCCAGCTGGCCGTCCTGATATGAGTATATTTAGGTTCATCAAATGGATAGATGAAGGTGCACCCCTTCAACTATTTGGAGATGGTTTGCAGAGTCGCGACTTCACTTATGTGGATGACATTGCCGAAGGTACAATAAAGGCGCTCAAAAACGTAGGTTATGAAATAATAAATTTAGGTGGCGGTAACGAACCTTCCTCCCTGAAATACGTCATCTCGTTGATTGAGAAGTTTCTCAACAAAAAAGCAAAAATAGAATATAAACCATTCCATATAGCAGATATGAAAGCAAGCTGGGCTGATATATCGAAGGCAAATAAGCTTTTGGGTTGGCAACCCCGTATAGGTATAGAGGATGGATTAAAAATGACCGTAGAGTGGCATGCGAAAAACAGAGATTGGTTGAAGCAGGTGCAACTATGAACCACAGTCACACATCACAAACCTTATGCGTTATAGGGTTGGGTTATGTAGGGCTTACTACAGTAGTAGGGTTTGCCGAGTTAGGGCATAAAGTTATCGGGGTGGACGTTGATGACGAGAAGATCAAGACATTAAACTGCGGCATATCACCTATTTATGAAGTAGGTATGGAACAGCTACTACGTAAAAACCGAGATAGGCTTACCTTCACAGTAGACTTAAAGGAAGCAGTTACGTCATCTTCCATCATTTTCGTAGCTGTGGGTACACCAACTAAAGATACTGGTGAAGCTGATCTCTCCCAGATAATAAATGTAGCACATGGGTTAAGTGAATCAATAAATAACTACAAGATCATCGTGATAAAAAGTACCGTCCCTGTGGGGAGTGTCGACCTCATAAGGAACATACTGTCACAAAAATGTAAAGAAGGTAAAGATTTCGATCTCGTGGTTAACCCTGAATTCCTGCGTGAAGGGAATGCCATCCATGACTTTTTCAACCCTTCCAGAGTAGTAATAGGGGCTGACAACAAGCAAGCGGCTCAGGTTGTAGCTCAACTTTATAAACCATTATCAACACCAGTTCTTTTAACCTCACCAATAGATGCACAGATGATAAAGTATGCAGCAAATGCCTTTCTTGCGTCCCGCATATCGTTTATAAATGAGATAGCCACGATCTCAGAAAGAGTAGGCGCTGATATCAAAAATATCATAAAAGGGCTAAGCTATGACCCCAGGTTAGGCGATGGATACCTCTCCCCCGGTATAGGGTTTGGGGGGCCATGTCTTACAAAAGATTTGAAAGCGCTCATCCACATGGCACAATCCTATGATTACGAGCCACGCTTTTTAAAGTCCATATTCGAAAGAAACGAAGAGCAAATACAGTCCATAGTGTGGAAGGTGAAGAAGGCGCTCGGTGGTATCCTTTATGGGAAAACAGTCGGTGTGTTGGGGCTATCTTTTAAACCATGTACCAAAGACATACGTAACTCACCTGCTGTCAGGATAGTGAAATTATTGAAACAAGGGGGTGCATTTATAAAAGCTTACGATCCAATGGCCATAGATGAAGCCAAAACCATACTCCCGGATATTGAGTATTGTGCCACTCCTTACGAATTCAAAAATTTAGATTTATTACTCCTATTAGTAGGATGGGAAGAGTTTAAGCAACTCGATTATCGACGCCTTAAGAAGGGTATGTCCACTCCTATAATCATTGATGGGGTAAACCTTCTCGAGCCCGAAGTTATGAAGAAATTGGGCTTCACCTACAGTGGTATAGGTCGTTAACCTTTATGCAGTATTCTTACGTTTTAAGTTTAAGGTAACTTTAAGAGGTATAGGTTTTATTGGTGGACGTGCTGTAGGTGGTTTTATATTTTCCAGTGGAATACCAAGCTTTTTGCTGATGATCTGTGCAATCAACCTTTGACAGGTTCTACCCTGACAGTGTCCCATACCTGCACGTGAAGCTCTCTTTATCTCCTCGAGCGTATGGTAGCCTTGTTCGATATATTTTATGATCTCATCCTCTGTGAGATCTTCACACCTACAGATTATCTTCGTGTCTTTGGATCTATCGTTCATTTACACATATTAGGTCTTTTAGTCTTGCAAACTTCTTTTTGCCTATCCCCGGTACCTTCATTATATCTGTTATCTTCGCAAATTTATGTTTCTCACGATATTTTATGATCTCATTTGCAATGGCGGGGCCTACACCTGGTAACCTCAACAGTTCCTCAAATGTGGCAGTGTTGAGGTTAACCTTCTTTTGTGATATTACATGGATATTGGGTTCACCCTCTTTTATAGTATCTACAGATGTGCCCATGGTTTCGATTGCGAACTCGCTCACTATTGGGCTTTCCTTTAACTTTAACCAATACACTACAACCCCTACGAACACGCCTGCCAGCAATATAAGTAGAAGCTTCTGTTCGAGTGGTGTGAAGATCTTCATATCTCTCGTTCTTTTAACCGTTTCTCCAGTTCTTTCACCTTACGTGCAATTTGGGGTAGCTCAAACAATATCGCATAGGTGCGTCGTGCCTTATCATATTCACGTGCGGGGTAACCGAACAGTTTAGTATTTGGTGGTGCACTCTTTGTAACACCTGACTGTGCAGCTACCATAACACCATCACCTAAATTCACATGGTCAGTGATACCCACTTGCCCTCCTAACACCACCCAGTTGCCGAGCTCCGAGCTACCTGCAATACCGGTTTGTGCCGCAATAACTGTATTCTCACCTATTTTCACATTGTGTGCGATTTGGACAAGGTTATCGATCTTAACCCCTTTACCGATACGGGTAGGTCGTAACGTCCCACTATCTATGGTGACGTTTGCCCCTATATGAACGTCATCCTCGATAACTACACCACCAACCTGTGGTATATGTAACCACCCATCTTCACACCTTACGTAGCCAAAACCGGGGCTACCGATAATTGTACCACTATGTATCACGACATTCGCCCCTATTGTAACACGTGAGTAGATTACAACACTTGGGTATATTATAGTGTTAGCACCTATCTTAGTATCACCTGCAATGTACACGAACGGATATACAACAGTATGATCACCTATCTCAACCGCATCTCCTATCCACGTATATGCACCTATGTACACATTTTTGCCTAACTTAACATCACCTAAGTATGCCATCGGGCTTATGGAGGGTTGCGGTACCTCTCTTGGATAGAATAACTCAACGAGACGTGCAAAGGCAACCCCTGTATTTTTAACTCTTATGAAACTATAGCTTAACCTACGATCTGGTACTACATTATGTGGAATTACTATAGCACCCGCCTTCTTTTTAATTTTATTCCAATCTTCTTCCCCACGTAACACAGCGATTGTATTTTCGTCAACTTCGTCAACAGGTGCTATATCTTTGATCTCGCGTTTGGTGTCACCATCTACTTCACCATCCAATATATCTGCTATATCCTTTACTTTCATGGAAATTGTATCTTCTCTACCATCTTCGAGACGAGCGTCTTTATAGCCTCCTCCGAGGTACCCGTCACAGTCTCTTCAACCTCACTTATCACAGCCTCCTCTTTTACACTTATAACCTTACATTTACCGGTAACCACACCTCCTGATGTGCTGACTTCACCAATGATGACCAGATCAAGCGGCACCAACCTACCCACCTCCAATGCATCATGGAAATCGAACTCCTCTTCCCTCTTACCTATAAGTCCTGCATCCCCCACAGCGCTTTTGATACGATCTCCCTCAGCTATCTCGTATTTACCGATAACTGCAATAGCGGCCTTCATAAAGCTTACCATCTTACTGCCTAACCCCAACCGTTTGCTCTCATCGTCCAGCTCTCTAAACTTGAACACCCAGAAACGTGGTTTACCGAGCAACGATGGTGTCGTATCTATCTCAGCCTGTACAAACTCAGCATTTAGTTCGTTGAGCACCTTCTGAGTAAGATCGTCCTTCTCATCATAGTAAAGTACCATACCGCTGGCAAGATCGAGTATCACTGTATAGCCTTCTTCCTGTGCTATTCTTTGTGTTATCTCCTTCACCCTACGTATGAAGGGGTCCATCACCTCGCTGTAGAGTTGTTCAAGCTTACCCCCAGGGGCGAACACTTCCTGTAAAAATTGTTGATATTCAGCTTCCTTCTGACGGATTTCTGAAAGCCTTCTATCAAACGCCTCTTCGGATAGCATTGCACGCTGCTCTTCTAAGGCATTGTACATATCGCGTATTTCGGTTTGCATCTGTTGTGCTTTTGCCTCCCATTCTTGCTTACGTCTATTGTATTCGTTCAATAATGTTTCTCTGCCACGATATCCATCCAGTATTTTCTGTGAGTTGATGAACCCGATCTTTACTTGTGCAAATAACGAACCTACCCAAAGTAAAAATAGGATAGATGCAATCCTTCGCATTATGCTCCTTGTTTGGTGGATTTTTCTTCTGGTTTGGTTGTCACTTCTTTCTCGAAATCAGTCAACTTCCACAGAACAAGACGTGCACCATCGCTCTTCCTTATCCCATAGTGTAGTATCTGAGTGTAACCTCCTTCTCTTTCGCGTACTTTTGGTACTATAACATCGAAAAGGTGCCTCACAACATCTGGTTGTGGCAACCTCGTCAATACCTCTCTACGGGCAGCGAGGTCTCCCCTCTTAGCGATATGTATCAAACGCTCCGCAAGTGAGCGTGCAGCACGTGCCTTCGCCTCTGTGGTAACAATAGCTTTATGTGTGAACAATGCAGCTACAAGGTTACGCAATAAAGCACGCTTATGGTCGAGGTCACGACTTAATTTGATACGCTTCACTTTGTGACGCATGTTACCTCTCTATTGTGTATTTTTTGAACTTCTCCCCAAGTTGCATACCGAGGGCAAGATTTAACATACCCAGCGCTGCCTTCAATTGGTCAATCGACTTACGTCCAATGTTTGGTATTTGGTAAATCTCCTCTTCCGAATACTGTATAAGGTCATTAACGGTTTCAATCCCTGCATCTTTGAGTGCCTTCAGAGTACGTGAGCTTATCATATCCTTGAGCGCATCAATAGGTTGTTGTATCTTACGTAGAAATTCCTCTTCTTCCTTTGTGAGCCCTTTCACGAGTTCAACCGGTACAGCTTCGAGCTCTGATATCCTTTCCATATGCAATATGAGCAACTTACTTGCCGCTACGAGCGCTGATTTAGGGTCAACCCTACCATCAGTCCATATCTCCATGGTTAATTCATCATAATCCACGCGTTCCTCCACACGTGTAGCACCAACCTCGAAGGTCACCCTTGTAACAGGTGAATACAATCCATCCATAAATATAGTGCCCACGGGTGCATTCTTACGCCTCAGATACTCGAGCGGTGTATAACCTCGACCAGTAGTCACCTCCATCTCCATACGTAACGGATGTTCGAGATCCTCGACCACCGTAAATAGATACTGGTCGGGATTCACGATCCCCACGTGGTGATCGCCCTTTAAATCCTTAGCCTTCACTTCACCTCTCTTCTGTACCTCCAGTGTCAATGTGGTCTCGAATACCTCTGTCAGCTTTAACTTTACCTTCTTGAGGTTAAGTATGATTTCGGGTACATCTTCACGTATGTTTTCGAGTGACGAGAATTCATGCCATACGCCATCGATCCGTAACGCAGTTATGGCTGCTCCAGGTATTGACGATAGAAGCACCCTCCTTAAGGCATTACCTATCGCCCAGCCCATACCTTTTTCAAGTGGTGTAAAGAGAAACTTACCATAGAATGGAGTATGCTCAAGGATCTCGATTTTCTCCGGTAATTTATATCTTACAAACTTCATGTACCCCCCAATTATTTAGAATAGAATTCGATTATCATACCTGGATTGACAGGTATATCTACGTTTGCAAGCGTAGGTAATGCTACCACTTTTGCAGTAAACGGGTCACTGTCGAGCTGTAACCAACTTGGTATATCACGATCCTGTTTCAATCCCAACTGCACCGGCTGTATATCTCTGCTATCGGGATGTAACTCGATCTTATCTCCCACACGTACAAGTATCGAAGGTATGCTAACTCTTCTTCCATTAACCAATACGTGTCGATGTGCTACCAGTTGCCGTGCTGCTACACGTGAATATGCCCATTTAAGTCTATACACTACATTGTCAAGCCGTCTCTCAAGTAGCTGGAAGAGCAGTTCACCCGTATCGCCCTCCATCCTTTCTGCCATCTCAAAGTAGCGTCTAAACTGTGTCTCTGACACCATGTAGTGGCGACGTACTTTCTGTTTCTCACGCAAATGTAACGCATAACCGGTAGGTTTCTTTATGATCTTCTTGGGACGCTCACCCGGCGGCCCGGGTCTACGGCGTTCAAGTGGACACTTCTCACTATAACATTTGTCACCCTTAAGGTACAATTTGACACCCTCACGCCTACATAGACGACATTTTGGTCCAGTATATCTTGCCATCACACTCTCCGTTTTTTGGGTGGTCTACACCCGTTATGTGGTATAGGGGTTTTATCCCTTATAGCAGTAACCTCAAGCCCTTCACCATGTATTGCACGGACTGCCGTCTCTCGACCAGGACCCGGTCCCTTTATCCATATTTCCACACGTCGCATACCTGCATCATATACCTTACGTGCGACGTCACGCGCTGCTAATCCAGCTGCAAATGGTGTACCCTTCTTTGTCCCTTTATACCCTATGGTGCCACCGCTTGCCCATGTTATTACGTTACCTTCCTTATCTGTAACCGTTACTATCGTGTTGTTAAAAGTGGTATGGACATGCACTATACCTTCAACTGGTACCTTTTTTAACTTTTTGGGTCCACCACGGCGTGCCATTTATCTCCTATCAGCCCTTTTTACGTTTACCTATTTGTGCACCTCGTGGCCCCTTGCGGGTACGTGCATTTGTCCGTGTACGTTGCCCCCGTACCGGTAAGCCAGCTTCATGCCTTAAGCCACGCCAACACCTTATCGCTATCAGTCTTTTAATGTTATCCCTTATCTCTGCACGTAGTGTACCTTCGACTTTGTATTTACCTTCTATCTCCTTACGTAATAATTCTATCTCCTTTTCGGTTAAATCCTTCACCCTCTTGTCAGGATCCACCCCCGTAGCTTCCAGTATCTTACGTGAACGTGACAATCCAATCCCGTAGATATAAGTGAGCGCAACCTCTATCCTCTTGTTTGGTGGCAGATCACGTCCTGCTATACGTGCCATCAGCCCTGCCTTTGGTTATGTTTTGGATTCTTTTTACATATTACTCGGACGATGCCTTTCCTACGTACGATCTTGCAATCCCTACAACGCTTTTTGACGGAAGCTCTCACTTTCATTTTACCTCCTCAAAATCTGTATATAATACGTCCACGTGTCAAATCATAAGGGCTAAGTTCAACCCGTACGCGGTCACCTTCCACGATCCTAATAAAATGCATACGCATTTTACCGGAGCTATGTGCAAGCACTTCCAATCCATTATCGAGTACTACACGAAATAGCCCGCCCTTCAACACTTCTTTGACTGTACCTTCCATTTGTATCATTTTCTTTTTGCCCATTCTTCTATTTTTTCACGAATTTGGGCAAAAACTTCATCTATTGTACCAGTTGCATCTATCTCTTCCAGTAGCCCATTTCTTCGATAATACTCAACCAACGGTACAGTTTCACGATAATATACATCTAACCGTTTACGTATTACATCCTCACGATCATCTTCCCGCTGTGTAAGTGAACTCCCACATTTATCACATCTCATATTATCACTGGGTGGTTTAGTTATAATATTGTAAACCTCACCACATTGTGGGCATATTCGTCTTGCAGTTAACCTTTTAATGATCTGCTCGTCGTTACATTTTAAATATAATACTTTATCCACTTTAATCAACCCTTCAAGTGCCTTGGCTTGCTCAACATTGCGTGGAAAGCCATCCAAAACGATGTTAGAGTTGCGATCGACCTCCTGTAGTTTTTGCTTGAGTACCTCCACAATTAGGTGATTGGGGACCAGTTCACCCCTATGTACGTATTGTGCTACTTTATTGCCAAGTGTGTCACCTTTTTCTATGCTTTCACGTAGTATATCGCCGGTAGAAATATGTATCCAACCCATTTGTACCAACCTTACTGCCTGTGTACCTTTGCCTACACCTGGTGGCCCCAAGATGATAATGATGTTCATCCGCGTCTACCTCTTATCCTACCCCTGTGTAAGAAACCCTCATAGTGACGCATAACAAGGTGTGCCTCTACCTGACGTAAAGTATCGAGTGCAACACCCACCACAATTATGAGTGAGGTACCCCCGAAGTAGAACGGTACATTAAGTTTAGTTGTTATGTAGGTTGGTACTATAGCTGCAAATGCGAAGAATAGTGCACCCGGTAATGTTATACGTGTGAGAATATGGTCTATATATTGAGCAGTCTTCTCACCCGGTCGTACTCCGGGTATGAACCCGCCATAACGTTTTAGGTTATCGGCTAAATCTTGCGGATTTATCACTATAGCTGTGTAGAAATATGCGAAGAAAACGATCAACCCTGTGTAAAATAGGTTATAGATCCAACTCTGTGGATTAAATATGTTGACCACCTCCTGTGCAATAGGGTTGGCAGAAAAGAAGCGTGCCATCGTTGCTGGTATCTGTAACATCCGTATGAAATAGTTTGGAAACCTTGCAATAATTCCTACCATTATTATGAGTGAGATACCGTTTCCGATGCCACGTTCGGTGATGAGCTCACCCAACCACATTATAAATATTGTACCCGCAACAAGTGTGAGCACTGTTAAGAATTTGAATCTAAGCCCGGGGTTCACTACCACTACGCCACCAGGGGTACGAAGGTTCTCTAACATCACTGCTATCCCGAACCCCTGCAAAGTGCTTATAGCTACTGTAAGGTAACGTGTGTATTGTGTGATTTTACGTCTACCTTCTTCGCCTTCCCTCATCAACTTCTGGAAGTAAGGTACTGCTGCACCCAACAACTGTAATATAATGGATGCACTGATATACGGCATTATACCAAGCCCAAATATCGTACCATTAGCAAGGTTACCACCTACAAAGATGTCGTACAACCCAAGTATTGTACCTCTCGCACCGGCAAAGAAGCTTAACAACGCTTTGGTATCCACCCCCGGTAATGGGATGTGGCCACCTAATCTATAAACTGCCAGTAACGCAAGCGTAAAAAGTATCCTATTTCGCAAATCCGGTATCTTAAATATGTCACGAAATCTACTAAACATCACCCAAGTATTTCTATCTGACCACCCATCTTTTCTATTTCTTCTTTCGCTTTTTTGCTAAACTTATGCGCTACAACCGTCAGTTGTCGCAGTAGTTCGCCATCACCTAATATCTTCAGAGGTAACCTACCGTTGTATAAACCTGCCTGTTTCAGTCTCTCGGGGGTAACCCGTGTACCATCCGGAAATATATTGAGTTGCTTGATATTTACAATTTCATACTCTACACGTCCTATGTTTTTGAACCCACGTTTCGGCAACCTCCTAATAAGTGGCATCTGGCCACCTTCAAACTCAGGGTGTACCTGGCCACGTGCTTTTTGGCCCTTTGTACCACGTCCCGCGGTGGTACCATGGCAACCGGGGCCACGTCCTACTCTTTTGCGCTTTTTGGTCAATTTAGGTAAGTTGTTCAGTTCGATCATTTTACCTCCGGTGGTTCTATCTCTTCAACCTTAACAAGGTGTTTCACCTTCTCGATCATACCCCTGATCTGTGGTGTATCACGATGTATGACTGTAGCTTCCCTCTTACGTAATCCCAACGCTAAGAGGGTAAGCTTCTGCCTCTTTGGCCTCCCTATAGCACTCCTTATCTGCGTTATTTTTAATGCTTTCATTTCATCTTATCTCGTGCACGCATCACTTCTTCGTAAGTACGTAGCTCCTTGAGTGCCTTTACCGTAGCTTGTATCATGTTTATTACATTATTCGAGCCCAAAGATTTCGTCAATATGTTTTTAATGCCAGCAAGCTCCAGCACCGCACGTATAGGGTCACAAGCTATCACACCCGTACCTGGGGCTGCTGGTTTAAGTAACATTTTACTTGCCTTAAATTTAACCATCACCTCATGTGGAATCGTATCATTAACCACTTTCACACTGAACATATCTTTACGTGCCTGTCTGAAACATTTCTGTATACCATCAGCAACTTCTGGAGCCTTGGCAAGTGCCACACCTACACGACCGGCCCTGTCACCTACTGCACAAAGTACTGAAAAATGTAACCTTTTACCACCTGTTATAACTTTTGTCACCCGTCGGATAGCGAGCACCCTCTCCTCCAATGCACCCTCTTTTTCTATCTGGGACAAAATTTCGCTCTCCTTCATTGCATACCTCCTCAAAATAGAAGGCCACCTTCCCTTGCACCTTCAGCAAGCGCCTTCACCCTGCCATGATATTTGTAACCGCCGCGATCGAAAACCACCTTTGTTATACCCTTCTTAAGTGCTTTCTCGGCAATTAATTTACCTACCATATATGCTTGTTCGACTTTGGTCTTGCCAGCCAGCTGTTCCTTAGGTATCTCTAACGTAGAAGCAGCTACAAGTGTATGTCCTATTGTATCATCGATCATCTGTACATATATGTGTTTGAGACTCCTGAACACACATAGACGTGGACGTTCAGGGGTACCACTTACCTTGCGTCTTATACGTTTGTGACGTTTTTCCCTACCGACTAAGCGCTTCATTTGCCACCAACCTGCCCTTTTTTACCTGCTTTAACACGTACATGTTCACCTTCGTAATAGAAACCTTTCGGCATCGTCATACCCTTAGGTACATAGGGAAATTTCTTCGCTGGCTTTATAGCACGTATCTTAGCAGCAAAGTTACCTACTTTTTGTTTGTCGATACCTTTGACAATGAGTTTCTGTGGATCTGGTAACTCCACCTCTATATCATCCGGTATATCCGCATACACAGGGTGCGAAAACCCTACCATAATCTTAAGCCTGTTACCCTCTTTACTCATCTGGTAACCACGTCCACGTAAAATTAAGGTTTTAGTAAATCCTTCCGTTACGCCCTTCACCATATTATTCAGATGTGCACGTATAGTGCCCCACATCCTACGATATGCCTTCTTATCTTCTACAACACGTACGAGGAGTTTACCATCTTCTTTTACAATCTGTAGATAGTTAGGAAACTCAAGTGTAAGCTTACCTTTTGGACCCACCACTTCCACGGCATTTTCACTTATCTCAACCCTTACGTTTTCAGGCAATAAAATGGGTTTCTTGCCAATCTTTGACATCACACCTCCTACCAGACCATCGCCAGTAACTCACCACCAACATTTTTATTACGTGCTTCATTATCCGATAGTATACCCATAGGTGTCGACAATATGCATATACCCAGACCACCCTTCACACGTGGTATCTTCTTAACTGAGACATATATCCTTCTGCCGGGTTTGCTCACACGAACAAGTGCTACAAGTGGGTTAGGGTTGCGTTTGAATATTATGCGTATGTTGCCTTGTTTGTTGTCAGGCATCACTTCATAATCCTGTATATAGCCTTCCCTCTTAAGTACATTAGCTATACCGAGCTTCACCTTTGATGTCGGTATTAACACCTCCTTATGATCTGCCATCAATGCGTTACGTATCCGGGTCAACATATCTGCAATGGGATCGGTTACGTTGCTCATCACCAACTTGCCTTTTTGACACCAGGAATATAGCCTTCAAGTGTAAACTTTTTAAAACATATTCGACATATTCCAAATTTGGTCAGATACGCACGTGTACGTCCACAAACTGGACATCGGTTGTATTTTCGGGTCGAATATTTGGGTTCCTTTTTCTGTTTAACCATCCAACTCTTTTTTGCCATATTACCTCCTTCTAAATGGGAAGCCCAAACTCTCAAGTAATGCACGTGCCTCATCGTCAGTTTCAGCTGTTGTCACTATCGTTATGTCCATACCTATAACATGTTTGACTTCATCATATTTTATTTCTGGAAAAATAAGTTGCTCACTTATACCTAAGGAGTAATTACCACGTCCATCAAATGAATCTGGATCAAACCCCCTAAAATCACGTATCCGAGGTACTGCAAACGTTATAAAGCGATCGAGAAACTCATACATGCGGTCATCCCGTAGTGTAACCTTTGCTGCGATAGGCTTGCCTTTCCTTAAGCCAAATGCTGATACATTGCGGTTTGCTTTTACAATTATGGGTTTTTGACCGGTAATTTTAGCAAGTGTCTGTTCAGCTTCCGTTATGTATGTAGGATCACGAACTGCCTCCCCTACTGCACTGTTTATGACGATCTTAGCAAGCCTCGGTACTTGCCAGATATTTTTGTATCCCATGCGTTTCATAAGTTCCGGACGCACCTTTTTCATATAGAGTTTCTTCAACCTCGGTACGTATTTTTCTTGTCCAACTTCTTCCTTAACTTCTTTACTCATCTAATAGCTCCTGACATTTTTTGCAATACCTTAATTTGCGCTCTCCTACTATCCTAAAGCCTACTTTGGTGGGTTGACCACATTTGGGGCAAACCAATTTCACATTCGAAATATGAATCGGGCCCTCACGTGTTATAATCTGAGACTGTTCACCTGCTCTACGTGCACGATAGTGTTTCTTCTGGAAGTTTACCCCCTCGACTATTATGTGTGAAGCCTCTGGGAACACTTTAAGCACCTTCCCTTGTCTGCCCTTATCTTTACCAGTGAGCACCTCGACGATATCGCCTTTCTTTATCTTGCGCATTATACAACCTCACTTGCTAATGAAACAATCCGCATAAACTTCCTTTCACGGAGTTCCCTAGCTACAGGGCCAAATATACGTGTACCCACGGGGTCGCCTTCCTTGTTTATCAATACGCATGCGTTATCATCAAACCTAATGTAGCTACCGTCCTTACGCCTATACTCCTTTCTGGTACGCACGACTACTGCCCTTTTTATTGTACCTTCCTTCATCTCCGAACGTGGTGTAGCTTCCTTTATAACAACCACTATGACATCGCCCACATGTGCATATTTTCTACGTGTACCTCCTAACACCTTTATACACATTGCTTCCTTTGCACCAGTATTGTCTGTCACTATAAGGCGCGTCTGTTCCTGGATCATTGCTTCTTCGATATTTCTTCACTAATTTCGGTTACCCCTTCAGGTTCGGGTACTTCTTCACCTGCACGTCGTAATACCTTCACTACTCGGAAATGTTTCGTTTTGCTAATAGGACGGCACTCCTCTATCAGTACCCAATCGCCTTCATGCGCTATCTCCTTGGGATCATGGCAGGTCAACTTTTTACGTTTCGTTATGTACTTTTTGTAAAGTGGATGTGTCACATGGCGTTCAATTTGTACAACTACTGTATTTTGCATCTTATCACTTACTACACGACCTTCAAACCTTTTCTTCATAGTTTAATCCCTCTCTCACGCAGTACTGTCAATGCACGTGCTATCTCTCTTCTCAGCACCCTTATCCGTAAGGGGTTGGAAAGCTGTTCAAATCGCTTTCGCATCCTTAACATGAATAGCTCTTCTTTGAGGTTGTTAAGATGGTTCAACAGCTCCTCGGTTGTCATTTGACGTAGTTCAGCCGCTCTCATAGCATCTCCCTTGTCACTATTCTTGTTTTAATAGGTAACTTATGGCCAGCAAGCCTCAACGCCTCGTACGCAAGCGATCCCTTAACACCCGCCAGTTCGAACATTATGCGACCAGGTTTAACCACCGCCACATAACCTGCTACATCGCCCTTACCTTTACCCATGCGAGTTTCGGCGGGTTTCTTTGTTATAGGTTTATCAGGAAATATTCTGATCCACAATTTACCGCCCTTCTTTACAGCACGTCCTATGGCGACACGAGCTGCCTCTATCTGTTGTGCAGTAATCCATGCAGATTCGAGTGCCTGTAACCCATAGTCACCAAAAGCAAGCATAGTAGCTCCCTTTGACCTACCTTTTAACCTACCACGTTGTTGTTTACGGTATTTCCAACGCCTAGGTTGTAACATTTTTTACCTCAGCTTTCATCTTGGGTTTATCTCCTTTGTAAATCCATACCTTAACACCTATCGTACCGGCACGTGTGATAGCTGTCTCTTGGGCGTAGTCTATATCTGCACGTAATGTATTAAGTGGCATACGACCCTGAAGGTACCATTCACTGCGTGCTATTTCAGCTCCCATCAATCTACCACTACATCTAATCTTTATACCGTTAGCACCTGCCCGCATACCATCCATGATGGCACGTTTCATTGCACGTCGGTGTGAAACACGTTGTTCCAACTGCCTTGAGATCCTCTGGGCGACAAGTGATGCCTCAAGTGCAGGATTTTCCACCTCGATGATCTCTATCTCTATCTTCTTGGAGGTCATAAGTTCTAACTCTTGGCGTAACTTGTTTATCTCTCTACCGCCCCTACCTATAATTATGGCGGGACGTGCAGTCTTTATAAATACTCTTATCCAATCACCAACATGCTCTACCTCGATATCCGCTATATCGGCTTCGGCAAACCTCTCCCTAATATAACGTCGTATATTATAGTCCGTTATTATAAGTTCGGGTAAGTTTTTAACCAACCCACGTGATCTCCAAACTTTATTAAAACCGAGCCTAAATCCAAATGGATGCACTTTTCTACCCATTATGTCTCCGGCTCCTCGTTACTCACTTTAACGGTTAAATGGCTCCAACGTGTCCTCCTAATATCTGCACGACCACGTGCACGAAACTCCCACCGCTTGAGTATAAGCGCACGATCTACCTTCAACTGATGTATATAAAGTTCTTCATCTGGCAAAGGATCGGGCGCCACCTTCTGACGTGCATTAGCTGCAGCCGATTTAATGGCCTTGTACAGGATTGTGGTACGCTTACCTGGAAAATGTTCCAACATCGATAAAGCTTCATCAACCCTCTTACCTACAAATTGTTTCGCCAACTTATGCAGCTTACGTGGCGATACCCTCAGGTAGCGCTGCTTAGCAATACCTTCCACCACTGATAGTTTTTCCATCATCCTTTCTTCTTGCGCATAGCACGTTTGGCTTTTTTACCACCGTGGCCACGAAATATCGTGGTAGGTGCAAACTCACCCAATTTGTGACCTACCATCTCCTCGGTTATATACACGGGAACGAATGTTTTCCCATTATGTACACCGATTGTGTGGCCAACAAAATCCGGTATTATAGTGCAATCGCGTGAATAGGTGTTTATTATCCTACGTTCCTTAGTTACATCGAGTTCACGTATCTTGCGGAGTAGCTTCATATCCACGTATGGACCCTTTTTCCTCGATCTACCCATCAGCGACCCTTCCTCTTCTTGGTTCGTGGTTGTACTATAAACTTAGTTGAAGGTTTTCTGGGGTTACGTGTCTTACCACCTTTCGCTAACATTCCGGTACGTGAAACAGGTGGTCGGTCGCCTTTACCTCTACCTTCGCCACCACCCAGCGGATGATCGACGGGGTTCATAACTACACCACGTGTATGGGGGCGACGACCCAGCCATCGCATTTTACCAGCTTTACCCAGCACAATGGAGTCATGGTCGGGATTGCTCACCTGCCCTATTGTAGCATAGCATGAGAGATGTATTTTACGTACCTCACCCGATGGTAACTTAACGAATGCATAATCACCTTCCTTTGCAAGTATGGTAGCAGACGAGCCTGCAGCTCGCACGATCTGTCCCCCCTTACCAGGTTGTAGCTCAACATTATGTATTTTTATACCTTCGGGTATGTTAGCTAACGGTAATGCATTACCCACCCTTATAGGGGCATCCGGTCCGGCCATCACTTCGTTACCTACCTGTAAACCTATCGGTGCTACAATGTAGCGACGTTCGCCATCCTCGTATCCAAGTAGTGCGATACGAGCTGATCGATATGGATCGTATTCTATGCTTAGCACTTTGGCTTTCACTCCTATCTTATCGTGTCGCTTAAAGTCTATAATCCTATACTTGCGTTTTGTGCCGCCACCTCTGTGAGGTGCAGTAATACGACCTTGATTATTCCTACCACCAGTACGTTTGAGTGTTATTGTGAGACTTTTCTCAGGTTGCCCTTTTGTTATATCGCTAAAGTCGTCCACCACATGTTGCCGCTGCCCGGGTGTGACGGGGTTCAATTTTCTAACTCCCATCTTATTTACCTCCACCCATCTCGAAAATGGGTATAGTTTCACCTTCGCGTAGCTTACAAATGGCCTTCTTCCAGTTGGACCTCCTACCGATTACTCTGCCCCACCTTCGACGTGGTTTACCTTTGACTATTTGTGTACGTACACGTTTCACATGTACCTCAAAAAGTTGCTCCACAGCACGTTTGATCTCAGGTTTAGTTGCATCCATCGCTACTTTAAAAGTATACATATTATGCTTGCGACGCAAGAAATCTGCCTTCTCCGTAAGTATCGGTTCCAGAATTATATCTCTTGGGTCCCTCATTCTTCAGCCCCCACCATTACAGGTCGTTTCTCCAGCAACCTAACCTTGAAGGCTTCCAGCCCTTTAAGTGTGAAGACAATCCTTTTAGCTAATAACACATCAAAAGCATTAATTTTATATGCCTCACGCATGTCCACCTTACGTAGGTTGCGCATCGACCGAAATACAGCCTCGTCGATTTTATCTACCACAAACAGGTAGCGTTCCGGGTGTTCTTCGTTCCAACCGAGATTCTTTAGTATTTTCACAAATTCCTTCGTTTTTGGATAAGTAATAGGTATATCATCTATCACCATTATCCGGCCTTCACTTGCACGCTGTGAAAGTACCGATAACAATGCTATGCGTAGCTTCTTTTGTGGCAACCTATAATGGACATTGCGAGGTTTGGGGCCAAAAACTACACCACCACCACGCCAGTGGGGCGCTCTGATACTACCCTGACGTGCTCTCCCTGTATGCTTTTGGGGCCATGGTTTTCTACCACTACCACTTACTTCACTACGGGTCTTTTTGTATGCGGTAAACTGGTGTTGATTCATCTCGTACATCCTCATAGCTTCAGCAACTGTAACATGTCGTATAGGGTGACGAAATATCTCATCAGGTAGCTCAGTTTTACCTACGATATCGCCGGTTGTTGAGTAAACTTTAACCTCCATCTCCTTCACCACCTTTATGGCTACGTATTATGAGGTAACCACCACGTGGCCCAGGTACTGAACCCTTCACAAATAGCAGATTACGTTCTTTGTCAACTTTTACAACTTCTAATCCCAACACTGTTTGTTTGTCACATCCATACCTGCCAGGCATCTTTTTACCTTTGAGTATACGGCCGGGTGTCTTGCTGGTGCCTATCGAACCCAGTCGACGATGGAATTTCGAACCATGTGAATCAGGGCCACCTGCAAACCCATAGCGTTTCATAACACCGGCAAAACCACGTCCTTTTGTATATCCGGTGACATCGACTTTCATACCGGGTTTGAAAATGGAGACATCTATAAGATCGCCTATCTTTACGTCGCCATTGAAGTCACGTATCTCACGTAGTACCTGCGTAGGTGGAATATCTGGTGCATCCGGTCGTATCCTATTTATTCTTTGAAAGATACCAGCGTATGGCTTGTTGGGTGACCTTTTAATACCGAATCCCAAAACTACTGCACGATAGCCATGTTTCTCCTTTGTGCGTATATCGATGACGGGGCACGGACCCGCCTCTATAATGGTTACAGGGACTATTTCACCGGTTTCGTGAAAAAGTTGCAACATCCCCATCTTTTTACCTATTAGTCCTACCATCGTGTTTTACACCTTGATCTCAGCCTCTACACCAGCAGGTAAATTAAGGCGTTGCAGTACCTCCCTGGTTCTGGTAGTGAACCGCTTTATTTCAATGAGTCTCTTGTGTATACGGAGTTCAAACTGTTCACGCGACCGCTTGTTAATATGAGGTGAACGCAGCACCGTAACCACCGTACGTTTTGTCGGCAACGGTATGGGGCCGGATATCTCTGCTCCTGTATTCTTCATTGACTCTACAAGTTCACGACATGCCTTATCTAATAACACGTGATCGTAGCTTTTGAGTTTTATCCGTATCCTTGCCATCACTCTATTACCTTTGTAACAACACCCGCACCTACGGTCTTACCACCTTCACGTATAGCGAACCTTAACCCTTCTTCCATAGCCACTGGATATATGAGCTCAGCTTCTATCTCGACGTTATCACCTGGCATCACCATATCTACGCCCTCTGGTAAGCCGACGATCTTACCTGTAACATCGAGCGTCCTGAAGTAGAATTGTGGTGCATAACCCACGAAGAACGGTGTGTGACGACCTCCTTCCTCTTTTGTCAACGCATAGATCTGACCTTTGAACCTTTTATGAGGCGTTATAGTACCGGGTGCTGCAAGTACCTGACCACGTTCAACTTCTTCCTTTTTGATACCACGTAGTAACACACCTATGTTGTCACCGGGTTGGGTTTCATCGAGCACCTTTCGGAACATCTCGATCGATACTGCAACCGTTTTCTGAGTAGGACGGAAGCCAACAATCTCAACTTCGTCACCTGGTTTTAAAATGCCACGTTCCACTCTACCTGTTACTACTGTACCACGACCGGTTATGGAGAATATATCCTCAATAGGCATCAGGAATGGCTTATCCACCTCACGTACTGGCTCCGGTATGTAATTATCCACTGCATCAAGTAACTCCCAAATAGCCTTACAAGCGTCAGAGTTTGGATCACCTGACTCGAGGCACTTAAGTGCACTCCCTTTGATGACTGGTATCTCATCACCTGGGAATTCATACTTGTTGAGCAGCTCACGTACCTCCATCTCAACAAGATCGAGCAACTCAGGATCGGGTACCTGATCCGTTTTGTTGATGAATACTACCATAGCGGGAACGTTCACCTGACGTGCCAATAATACGTGTTCACGTGTCTGTGGCATAACACTATCGGGGGCTGATACAACGAGTATTGCACCATCCATCTGTGCCGCACCTGTTATCATGTTCTTAATGTAGTCCGCGTGTCCTGGACAGTCTATCAATGCGTAGTGACGTTTGTCGGTCTCAAACTCACCATGCCACAACTGTATTGTCAGGCCACGCGCTTTCTCCTCAGGTGCTTTATCTATGGTGTCAACCGTTACGTACTGAGCGTAACCCTTAGGAGCTAAACACATAGTGATAGCTGAACTCAATGTAGTCTTACCATGGTCAACGTGCCCGATGGTACCTATGTTGACATGTGGCTTAGTACGTACAAACTTCTCCTTCGCCATTTCACCTCCTACCAATCTCTTCAATTAAAAATATATCCTTGTGCTTCACTTTCATCACACTTAACTTACAATCTTTTAAAGATTTTCAGTCAATAAACAGTAAATTCTTATCTAAAATAGCGGTACAATCCCATTTGTCAATACCTAAATTCTATCGTTATGCTATCATTCTTGACAATGGTATGTGTATCTTTATTTTTGAAGGATGAAGCGAATTCTTAGTGGTTATCGGCCTACAGGTATGATACATTTGGGTAATTATTTTGGCAGTTTGGTAAATTGGATAAGATTGCAGTCCGAATATGATTGTTATTTCGAGGTTGCCGATTACCATGCGCTTACCACCTATTACCAACATACGGATGAGCTACCTGATTATAAAGTGGAGATGGCAAGGGATTGGTTAGCAGCTGGGTTGTCACATGAGAAGGCAACCATTTTCATACAATCGTTGGTACCGGAGCACGCTGAGTTACATGTACTGTTGTCGATGTTGGTGCCTGTACCATGGCTCGAACGTAACCCTACCGTTAAGGAGATGATACGTGATATGAATCTACAGGACAATATAACTTATGGATTGTTGGGATATCCGGTTCTACAGGCTGCAGATATACTGATTTACAAAGCGGAATGCGTACCCGTTGGACAGGACCAGTTACCACACGTCGAGCTGGCACGTGAAATTGCGAAGCGCTTCAACCACCTCTATGGTAAGACATTCCCAGTACCTGAGCCTATGCTTTCACAGCACCCTAAGGTGCCAGGTATTGATGGGCGTAAGATGTCGAAATCACTCCAAAATGCAATCTTCATACGGGATACTTACAAAGATATAAAAAGGAAGGTATACCAAGCATTCACCGACCCCAAGAAGATAAGGCTGGGTGACCCCGGTCATCCCGAAGGTTGTGTGGTCTTCGCATACCATAATTTAGTCAATAAGGATGAAATAGATCAGATAGAAGCTGATTGTAAGAGTGGCAAATTAGGTTGTGTTGAATGTAAAAAACGTTGTGCACATGCTATATATGAGTTCCTCATACCTGTGAGGGAAAACCTTCAGAATTTTACTCCAGAGAGGACAAAAGAGATACTCGTGGAGGGTTCCAAAAGGGCGCGTAAAATAGCGCAGGCTACGTTGGAAGAGGTTAAAGAAAAAATGCATTTAAAATAAAAAGGAGGCATGATGGTGTACAGTTTTGCACAGGTGGTGAGGGCACCGAGGGTTGCGTTTTCGGCGAAAAAGATCTGGATAGCATTCCTTGGGCTACTCATTGGTGTCATAGTGTACTCGGTACTCACCTACGTGGCATATTCGATATTGCCTGAATGGACGGTAAAAGAAGTCTGGCGCACATATCGGTACATACCAGTACCTATACCTGGGGTGATACATTTCCCTTGGTATAGCTGGACCATTTGGGGTATCGGTGTAGCGCTCTTCGTTTTTATACAGATGTTGTCGATATCAGCGATCTCAAAGGTGACATATGAAGAGCTACGAGGTAATGAGTTCTACGAGGTTATGGATGCATTGAGGTATGCTATAAAGAAGGCGAAAGCAAACATACTTGCACCTATCACGTTAGCAATTTTCATAGGTGTGTTTGTACTCATTGGGTGTCTGTTGGGGCTATTTGGTAGAATACCCTATGTGGGGCCGATTGTTATCGGGTTGCTTTTTATACTCATAGCATTGGCGGCGCTGTTTGTGATATACCTTATTATTGTGTTCTTTGTATCATTTCTGTTGTCACCTTCCATAGCAGCAGGTGTAGAAAAGGATGTGTTTGATGTGTTGTTCGAAAATTTCAGCACGTTAAATGAACAGACATGGCGGCTGGTGTTGTGGGAGATCTTCATTGCATTCTGTGTGTTCGCAGGTGTATGGGTATTTGGGTGGCTCACAAAGAAGGGGTTATTACTTGCAAACTGGGTGTTGAGTGCGTGGGGTCACAGCTGGTGGGAAAAAGTATGGAACAATGGGTTATGGTATCTATCGCACGTACCACCCATAACATGGGTTGAAGCACTTACCGCAAGGATAGCACCCACACTCATACAGGGACCGGAGTGGGTACCTGTAAACTGGGCACAACTCGTAAGTAGCTTCTGTGTGGGGCTTGGTCTGTATTTTATAATATTTATGGTACTTGGGTACGGGATAGCGACATGGGCAGCAGGGCAATCACTCATCTACGCAGTACTCGTGAAGTATAAGGATGATAGGGATCTGCTGAAGGAGATCGAAGAGGAAGAGAAAGAGCGCGAAAAAGAGGAAGAAGCGGAAAAAGAAGAAATACCCGAAAACGCTGGAGTAATTTGTTTATCCCCACATTAAAAGAGAAACCTCGTGAGGCTGAAATACCAAGCCATACGCTTGCAATAAGGGCTGGTCTCATACGGATGGTGGCAAGTGGCGTTTATTCATATTTACCATTAGGGTGGCGTGTTCTACGCAAAATCATGCAAATCATACGTGAGGAGATGAACCGTATCGGTGGACAGGAGCTACTCTTACCAGCGCTCACACCAGCTGAAATATGGCAGGAAACTGGCAGATGGTACGAATATGGTAAGGAGATGTTCCGTGTAAGAGATCGCAAAGATAAAGATTATGCACTTGCACCCACACATGAGGAGATTATAACCGATATTGCAAGACGTGAGATACGCTCGTATCGCGATCTACCACAGATATGGTACCAAATACAGGTGAAATTTCGTGATGAGTTGCGTCCAAGAGGTGGTGTTATGAGGGCACGTGAGTTCATAATGAAGGATTCATATAGCTTAGATGCTACTGTTGAGGGATGGCAGCGTAGTTATAACTTACATCGTGATGCTTACATTAGGATATTCACAAGATTGGGGTTGGAATTCAAAATAGTCAGTGCATCAGGTGGCATAATGGGGGGCTCAGAGACTGAGGAGTTTATGGTACCCTCACCTGTAGGTGAAGACACAATAGTGTACTGTGGTAATTGTAGCTACAAGGCAAATTACGAGATAGCACGTGGTATACCACCGAAGCTGGAGTTAGAAGATAAACCTCTACGTAAGGTTTACACACCAGTGGGAGGGTCAGTCGAAGAGATATCACGGTTCTTCGATACCGTTCCACAGCAGTTGCTTAAATCCTTGCTGTATGTGAAGCAGACAGATAGTGGTAAACAACCGATATTTCTGTTGGTAGATGGTGCACACGATGTGAGTGAAACAAAGATATTGAAGTTAGGCGATTTACGACCAGCTACATCGGATGAAGTGAAGGAGTGGATGGGTGCCTCCATCGGTTATATAAGCCCCATAGGTACAGATATCCCAGTGTACGCAGATATAGGCCTAAAAGGTAGAAAGGGGTTGATAACGGGGGCAAACGAGGACCTTTACCATTACGAAGGGGTGAACATTGAGCGTGACATCAAGGTAAACGAATACACGGATATTGCGAAGGTAGCACCTGGTGACAGCTGTCCTCAATGTGGTGATAAGCTTATAATTGAATCCGCTATTGAAGTTGGCCACATATTTAGGTTGGGTACAAAATACTCAGAAGCCATGGGGGCAACCTTCCTCGATCGCGATGGTAAAAATAAACCTATACTTATGGGTAGCTATGGTATAGGGGTAGAGCGGTCGATGATGGCAATCATTGAAACACATCATGACGAACATGGTATCGTATGGCCGCAAAGTGTGACACCTTTTCAGGTACTTGTTACAACCCTTAACCCGGAGAATTACGACCTCGTACAGGTAGCTGATAATTTATATAAAGAGTTGATGAAAAGAGATATTGAAGTACTTTATGATGACCGCAGCACGAGTGCGGGGATTAAACTTAAAGATGATGACTTAATCGGTATTCCAGTTATTTTAATATTGGGTGAGAAAGTGTGGAGGGATGGAATGGTGGAAATTAAAATACGGGCTACAAATGAGCGGATCAAAGTTAAGCACGAGATGTGTGTAGATAAGGTGTTGAATATTATAAAGGAGATGCAAGATGCGACTCAATAAGTCAGAAATTATTGCCAAGGTGCGTTCACTTGTGGAACGAGTAATCGAGAATACCGATATATTCTTGGTGGATATTGAAGCCCATGGTACTGTAAATAACGCTTATATTCGGGTGTTTGTGGACACACCCCACCGCATAACAATAGATCAATGTGTTTATGTTAGTCGTGAGCTTAAGAAATATCTCGATATGGACAATAGCATAGGTAATTACACGCTGGAAGTATCCTCGCCAGGTGGTCGCAAAAGGAGGTATTGATGTCGAGAGCATTAACACAAGCCATCAGAGATATAGCGGATGAGCGACAGCTACCTTGGGAGCTGGTACGTGAAATCTTTGAGGAATCCTTAAAAGAAGCGATAGCCAGAAAGATGGACCTTACAGGCGATATACAGATTAGGACATCAGAGACTACAGGTGATATACGGATAGTTATAACACAAAAAGTAGTACATAGACCCAAAGAACCTGGTGAGATTACGTTAAGGCAGGCACGTAAATATGATCCAGACACAAAAGTTGGTGACACTATTCAAATATCGTTGGCACCCGAGGATTTCCCGAGAAGCGTTGTTATTGTTGCCAAACAGTTGCTGTTGGAACGTATAGAAAAGGAAGAACGTCACAGGATAGCAGAGGAGTACCGTAAGAAGGTGGGAATATTGGTTGCTGGTACGGTTCAGAAAATTGATCGTTACAATATACTTGTTAATTTAGGAGGTGCTGAAGCAATATTACCTGTAAGCGAGGAGATACCAGGTGAACATAACTATTTTCGTCAAGGTGGTAACATCAGAGCAGTAGTGTTGAGGGTAGACGAAAAAGACAACATTATACTGTCACGTACACATCCAAGCTTTCTCAAAAGGTTGATGGAGTTTGAGATCCCCGAAATTGCAGATGGTGTAGTAGAGATAAAAGCTATCGCCCGTATACCTGGTAAACGAGCTAAGGTTGCAGTAGCTTCAAATGATCCAAAAGTCGACCCCGTAGGTGCATGTGTTGGTAACAAAGGATGGCGAATCAAACCAATAGTGAAGGAATTGCAGGGCGAGAAGATAGATGTGTTACAGTGGAGTGATGAGTTGGTGGTACTTGTCTCACGTGCATTGTCGGGTGCACGTATTATCACACAAAAGGTGGATAACGAAAGGAAGGAGATCACTGTGGTGGTAGAACCTGAAGACCTACCTAAAGCCATAGGTAAGAGTGGACAAAATGCATACCTTGCATCGAGGCTCGTGGATTATGATATCGACATATTTAGCCCAGAAGAATACGAACGTGAGAGTGTACTTAATATAGCTGAATTCACAGATGATATAAAGGGACGGTTGATAAAACATAACCTATGTGAGTAACGGTGGTAAACCGCTGTTTGAGGTGGCAAAAGAGTTACACTTATCAACCGGTGCGCTACGTAAGCTGTTGGCTGAACTTGGTTACGAAGTGAAGGGAGGCTCCCGCAGTGTAGTGCCACCGGAGTGGATTGAAGCATGTCGTAAGAGATTGGACCAAGAGCGGTATCGTTACAAAATAGAGGAGCGTAAGAGGCGTAAATTCCACAAACCACGTACATTGTTGCCATACGAAGAGTATAAGGAGGAACCATCACGTGACGAAGCGGAACGTGAAATACGGCAGACGTGGGCAAGGATTGAGTCCAAGCCGTTCAAACGTCACAAGAAAAGGCGTCTCGAATATGAAAAAAGAGAGAAGGAGAAGGAACAGAAAGTCATAGGTATACCAGAGGTTATTTCGGTGAAGGAGCTATCCGAAATTTTGGGTATGAATCCCGTCGACCTTATTGCACATGCGTTACGGGAGTTTGGACTTACACTTACTGTTAATCAAAGGATCGATTTTACGACTGCACAGATACTGGCACAGGATCTGGGTTATGAGGTGGAAAAGGTCAGCATTGAAGCGGAGCTCG
Source organism: Caldifarciminota bacterium 4484_18 (assembly GCA_002256535.1). GTDB lineage: Bacteria > Hydrothermota > UBA3073 > NMUJ01 > NMUJ01 > NMUJ01. Next base: position 2,061 of record NMUJ01000003.1, on the reverse strand, counting down.
TAGAAGAAGAACCAAAAGAAGTTAGGCCACGTCCACCGGTGGTGTCAGTGCTTGGACATATTGACCATGGTAAGACGACGTTACTGGATGCCATCCGTCATACGGATGTGGCAGCTCGTGAGTATGGTCGTATCACACAACACATAGGTGCATATCATGTTAACTACGGTAAGTATGGGGTAACGTTTATCGATACACCTGGACATGAGGCATTCACAGCGATGAGGGCACGTGGTGCACAGGTTACTGATATAGCGGTATTGGTGGTGGCAGCAGACGATGGTGTCATGCCACAGACTATAGAGGCAATCGACCATATTCGTGAAGCCGGCATACCTATGATCGTAGCTATCAACAAAATAGACTTACCTGCAGCTAATGTAGATAAGGTAGTATCGCAGCTATATGCGAACAAGGTAGACGTAGAGCCGTATGGTGGTAAGGTACCTGTGTGTTACGTATCGGCGAAGACCCATGAAGGTATAGATGATCTGCTCGATACGATAGTATTGGTAGCAGAGGAGCTCGATCTCAAAGCGCCATACGATGTGAAAGCTAAAGGTGTAATATTGGAATCACATATTGATAAGGGTAAGGGTAAAGTTGCTACCGTGTTGATATTTGAAGGTATACTAAAAGTAGGTGATGTATTTGTTGCAGGTACAGCATGGGGTAGAGTGCGTTGCTTATGGGATGAGTGGGGTAATAAAAAGGAGGTATGTAGACCGGGTGAGCCCGCACAGGTGGCAGAGTTTGAGGAGCTACCGTTGGTGGGCGATAAGTTTGTGGTGGTAAGTGAAGAACGGCGTGCAAGAGAGGTTACACAGAAAAGGAAAGAGATTGAAGAGATGAGCAAGTGGCAGCGTATGAAGTCGAGGATATCGCTCGAAAGTATACAACAGCGGAGCACATACATTGGCAAGGGATAAAAATGTCGAAATACATACGTTTAAGGTGATATACGATGTGGTAAAGGCAGTTGAGGCAGCAATAGCTGGTATACTTGTAGCAGAAGAGGAGGAGGTAACCTTAGGTAAAGCAAGAATTAAGGCCATCTTCAACATACGTGAGGTGGGTAAGGTTGCAGGTGTGGAGGTGCTTGAAGGTAAAGTAAAGCGGGGTGCGCTGGTACGTGTGATGCGAGATGGTAAGAAAGTTTTTGAAGGTAAAATCGTTTCACTTAAACATTTCAAAGAAGACAAAGACGAGATAAGTGCAGGCAACGAGTGTGGGATAGGGCTTGGTGACCCCAAAGCACCCATAAGGGAGGGCGATATCCTGGAGGTTTACGAAAAGCGTAAAGTGTTAGCTGCATGATAGTAGGTATATGTGAGGTTGAACTCCATATATGGAATAGTTTATCACTTAAAGATAAACTTTCAACGTAGCGGTGGCAGAGGTTGGTGACGATAACGTATGGCAGAGGGCAAGGTTAGGCATTGCATGTGTAGGTGGTGAACAGAAATGGGTTGAACGTATCGTGAATGGGGTAAGAGAGTTGTTACAAAAGGAGCCAGACGTTGAGGTGATAAACTTCTGGATAGAATGGCGTTGATATTGTTTGTGTGGGGATGCTGGAATGTGGGGTTGAGTTTGTTGATACCGGTTTCTAATTTGGTGAGGTTCGACCCTGCAGGTGATGGATTATTCGTGAGTTACGAAACAAACGTGAAGTACAATCTTGCAGTATATGAGTTTGACCATTACGGGATACGTATGGATAGGGTTGAATGTAGCATAGAGCGAAAAGTTTTAGATAAAGGTGGCTGGGACATCAAAATAGGTGGTGGTGGCTATATGTTGAAGTTAGGGGATGTACGGGAATTTGGATGGCTTGTAACCGCTACGTGGTATAAATGCTTGGGTGTAGGGTACGTGGGTGTGGGGCTTTATTATCCATCAATACATATGAGGTTGAGTGTGGGATGTCAGTTATAAGTAGATGCTTACTGATAGCGTTGATATTGACAGGCTGTGGCCGTGTGTTGGAACAGCGGGTGGGTGATGACTATTTCCCGATAATGAAGCCAGGTGCGTATTGGATATACTCTAATACCGAAG
>NMUJ01000038.1 GCA_002256535.1 Caldifarciminota bacterium 4484_18 | reverse complement strand
GCTATACCGACGACGGCTGGCACCGGTAGTGAGGTCACCCAATACGCTGTGCTGACAGATACCAAGCTCAACCGCAAGCGTGCATACGCAAGTACGAAGATATTCCCGACATTGGCGGTGTTGGATCCCCAGTTTACAGTTACCATGCCAGCCCATGTAACCATAGACACCGGTATGGATGCGCTCACACATGCGATAGAGGGTTATCTATCGACACGTGCAACACCGATCTCTGATGTACTGGCGATCGAAGCGATAAAACTGATAAAGACGTATCTACCCAAGGTAGCAACGAATGGGGGAGACCTCACCGCAAGATCACACATGCTGTATGCGTCTATGCTTGCGGGTATGGTGATATCACAAACCCGTACGATAATGTTACATGCGATTGGCTATCCGCTTACCACCCTGTATGGTATACCTTACCGTATGTGTTGGACTTCCTGATGGATGTACGTGCGGATAGGATCGAAGAGATTATCAAGCTATTTGGTGGCAAAGATCTAACCGCTATCGAACAGTTTGTGCATGGCTTGGGTATATCAACAAAGCTATCCGATTATGGTATCACCGAACCCGACATATCGCGGTTTGTTGATGACGTTAAGAACCGCACACGTAACTTAAGTGTAACACCCAAACAGGTAACCCCCGACGATATATCAACCCTATATCATAGGGCACTTTAATGTTTAGTGTGATCTACGTAGTTTGGATCTCAACCTCTTACGTAGGAATTTCACACCCATCGTGAACAGGTGTGACGATACCCCTGTCCTATGGGTGACCAACTTAGCTGCTCGTAAGTTTCGCAAAAACTCATCACTATTGTTGAATGCCATCATCTCCACATATGTACGTATCTACCTTATCGATGATCCTGGCTAATACCTCGGTATCTAACCTTGACTTACGGAACCTATCAAACGGATGTGGTACACATACGAGCCCACCCTGTTGCTTTATCTTGTCTATGGTTTCGTCAGCCGATAAGCCTTTGGGTATCGGGGTTTCGAGAAAGTAACCGATGAGCTCACCACTATCTGTGAGTATCTCCTCACCTATGATCAGTACAAACCCTTTAGGGATGAGCTCTTTCAACCTCAACGCACCCTCTATGGTGTTATGATCCGTCACCGCTATCCCAGTAAGCCCCTTACTTATGCAAATATCGACCAACTTATCGATCGGGATACGACCGATGGTGGCTTTGGTTGCACATTGTATACCGTCCACTATGCAGGTGTAGGGTTTCTCCGTACGTACCTTAACCGTAACTCCTATAGCCTAATGCGAGGAATGGCCCATCGTGGCCATGGAATTTAACCGTCTCCTCGTAGGTGAGCGGTTCACGAATCACTTCCATGGTATCACCACTTACGCACGTGCTGCAACACGGGCGGCACCCATCGCCAATATCACAGTAGCTGCACCTGTTGCTATGTCACCGCCGGCGAATACACCTTTACGTGAGGTCTTACCGGTCAGCGGATCGGTTATCACGTTGCCGTGTTTACCTACTTCTAACCCATGTGTGGTGTTGGGTATGAGTGGGTTGGACCACATCTACCGGTATGCGGAAGTTCGACCCCTCTATGGGGATAGGGCGTCGCCTACCGGAGGAGTCGGGTTCACCCAATCTCATCCTTATGCATTCCATCTCTTTTACCCAACCGTTTTCATCTGCATGGTAACGTACTGGGATTACGTGACCTACGGTAGATGATCATCGACTTCTTTGCACCCAATCTCAACGCAGTACGGGCGGCATCCATCGCTACATTGCCGCCACCTATGACGGCGACACGTTCACCTCGTACGACAGGTGTATCGTATTCGGGGAATAGATATGCCTTCATGAGGTTAACACGTGTCAGGTATTCGTTTGCCGAGTAGATGCCATTGTAATTTTCACCTGGTATACCCATGAACCACGGTAAGCCTGCACCTGTACCTATGAAGACAGCATCATACTCCTGTAATAGCTCGTCGACAGTCTTTGTCTTACCCACAACGAATGATGTGATTATCTTCACACCTAACTTCTTCACGTAGTCGACTTCACGCTCTACGATCCTTTTAGGTAAACGGAACTCCGGTATCCCATACATCAGTACACCACCGGGCTTGTGTAGTGCTTCGAATATCACCACCTCGTGACCCATCTTGGCGAGATCGCTTGCCACCGTCAACCCAGCTGGCCCTGAACCTACCACTGCCACCCGCTTACCGGTGGGTGGCGGTATCTCCGGTATCTCTACATCACCCTGTTCAGCCTCCCAATCAGCTGCAAATCGTTCCAACCTCCCTATGGCTACAGGTTCGCCTATCTTACTTAAGGTGCAGAGTTTCTCACACTGATCCTCCTGCGGACATACGCGTCCACATATGGCGGGTAGTGAGTTCTTCTCTTTCAGTATGTGGATGGCACGTTTGAAGTCACCCTCAGCTATGGCTTTGATGAACCCCGGTATGTCGATCTCCACTGGACAGCCCTTAACACAGGGTGGCTCCTTACACTGTAAGCAACGTTTTGCTTCCTGTATTGCTTCTTCGGGTGTGTAGCCGAGTGGTACCTCGTTGAAGTTCTTTATCCGCTCCTCAGGCGGCTGTTCACGCATAGGTACCTTTTTGGGTGATGGGCGTGGCATCTTACACCTCAAACGTTATTACATTGCAGGTTAATGTATCTTCGATACCTTCTATTGCCTGTATTCTATCGACTACGAGCTTACCGAGTGTTGCAAGGTCGGGTGCCTCAACAAACCCTATGATATCGTAAGGCCCGGTTACGGGATCGAGGTGCCGTATCTCGTGTATCTTACGTAGCTCCTTAAGTACATCGCGTATTTTGCCAGCTTTTATCTTGATCAACACATACGCAGAGGTCATTTCACCTCCTTATGTTTCAGATAAAGGTCGAGTGCCAGCTTCTCCTGTTCTTTGTAGATGGATTGGCGTTTCATCAGTAGGTCGAAATCCACCAGATGGCCATCAAATTCGGGACCATCCACACAGGTGAATTTGGTCTCACCACCTACCTCAACCCTACACGCACCACACATACCGGTACCATCAACCATTATGGGGTTGAGGCTCACTATGGTCTTAATCTGATGTGGCCGTGTTACATCACACACAACCTTCATCATGATAGCGGGGCCGATCGCTCCTCCCAGAAGAGTAACTCTTTCGTACGTGCACCTATTATGGCGATGGTGCGGTTACCTGCATCCTTCAACGCACGTGTTATCGGATACACGGGTGCGATACCAACACCACCACCTATACATACAACTGTACCGTAGTTGGCGATCTCACTGGGTTGACCAAGTGGACCCACCACATCGAGTAACGTATCGCCTACGGTTAGTTCACCCATCTCGTAGGTGGATTTACCCACCTCCTGGAAGATGATAGTTATTGTACCGTGATCGCTATCATAATCCGCCACAGTTAGTGGTATACGTTCACCCTTTTCGTTATGACGGACGACTACGAACTGACCAGGTTGTACCTTTCGTGCAATGAGGGGTTGGTCGATCTCAAATAGCTTAATATTAGGGGCAAGCTCTTCTTTACGGATGATCTGGTTGACCATCTTTCAAGACACAACCGTTATCCTAAGTACTATTTGAATCAACAATATCTTCTTGCTCATAAGTGCACCTCCTTTTGTTCACCTGTTTCTCGTTTTCTGGGCGTAACCATCTCTTCCACACCCAGATGTCTGAACTGCGAACCAGTTTCCACTCACAATGTGCCTCTAATGCCTTGATGAACTTGAGTGTCAGCGGTATGTCTACAAATGTATCTCCACGGTACCAATTCTTCCATTTACCCCATTCAGCGAGTCTCTCTGCCTCAAGCGCCAATTTTATGGCAACCTCGGCATCTTTGAGATGCTTCATCGCAGCAGAATACTCCCTTTTTTCATATTGCTCACAGGCAAGAGAGATATGATATAGTACCTCATTACTGAAGCGAGATAGGCGAATCTGCACGAGTAGATTGTCAATGAAAAAACGCTTCGCTTGTCCTGTAAGTTTATTGGCCAGCTCAGTTACCTCACGATCCAGCCCCTCCCATGCGGGTCGCACCGATTGAGTCCTTTCTTCAACAAATCTGCGAGCCTCTGTAAAATTCTTGTACCCCAACCAGCGGGTCCACTTCTTTGAAAATTCTTCTGACGGTACCTCTCTCAGCACATGATTTATCAGAAGGGTAGCCATAGCGTGACAACCACCAATCATTTCAGTTTCCCATTCATTTTTGCCCCACCGAAATGGGGTTGTGAAAAGCTTCTTGTAGATTCTTTTCACCATGGCTGAATATTCACTCCCAAAATAATATGTGCACCACTGATCATAGAATGACTCCGAATAATCCGTTTTCGGATCAATCCAATTGGAGGCTTGCCAGCTTAGATCCATCACTGCACGAATCCCCATAACGTGTTCACGTATATTGCCAACATTAAGCATCATATAGCCTGTGGCCTCTTTTTGCACGATTCGTGTAAATTCTTTTTCAATACGCTCTGGTGGCACTGTTTGTGCCAACCGACTATGAAAACCAGAGTGCATTGCAACATGGTAATACACACCATGCTTTCCCTCTGCTGGCGTGCTGGGAAGTCCCTCCATGATACCATCACCATTGTCTGGCCAGATAACAAGTACATCATCGGGTATCTTCAGCCATCCATTTCGGAAGAATTTTATTCCCTCACCCCAAAGATACGTACACATAACCGGGTTGGATTCACCCGAATACTCCTTAACCATACGATATTGAGTATCGATAGCCTCCTGTATAATTTTAGCTTTTTCACGATCTGTCATCTTCCTACCCTCAAAGTACCAGAATGCATAGTCTCCCAGCCCCCGATATCCGAGTGTCCAGATAACTTTCCTCCCTGTGTAGGATAGGATAGCCTTTTTCCAGTAGTCAATAACTTTCTCGCGATTACCCACAAAGCTATATTTTTCTGTTTCCGGCCAATCTACCACCCCGATTCCCATGGGCATGGCGTGATGCATGGCAAGCCACAACCCCATACTGGATGCCAAATTTAGTGGTCGTTCCTCCGCAGGCAGCCATGTACCCGGAATTACCATATTGCCCTTGAGACGCAATATGGTCTCAAAAATTTTCTCCCAGATCTCAGGCTCAATATACCGACTTCCCTTCTTCCAGCCAGTTAATAGATCCTCATCATTGATAAAAAATCCACGGTAGCGGAAGGTCGGTTTTGGACTTATGTAACTTATCTGTTTCAGGGTGAGGTTTGACTTCTTTGGTGGAACATACCCAGTCCAGAACTTGAGTGGATCGGTTCCAAGGTACTTCTCCGAAAAATGATAAATCCCGTATATGGTTCCAAGTTCATCATACCCGCCAATCAATAGCACACGTTTACCTTTAAATCGATCATGGCCTGTGGGTAAAGTTTGTATCAGAAAAGTCTCCGGATATTTTAGGACAAGAGAGGAAAGGCTTTTTAGAACCGATGCGTCCGATGATATGAAAATTGCTTCCTCCCACGGAATGTCAGTATCTTCTTCAAGTACTGGTGGTTCGTATCCAAGAACTTCTCGCATGTCTGTTGCTAAATCCCGTGCTGCCCTATGAACAGCGTAGGATTCCCTATTGGAAATGAGTATAACAGGGCGTGAGAAAGAATAGGACACGTTTCGTATTTTGTTGTGTGCCATTATAGAGCCCCTCATATCTTATAACCGAGGGTTGAACATAGCAATCTTACCCCTCTTCTTAACTCTCCAGTATCTTCTCTGCCTCTTCTTTATCCGCATCCATTATGTAAGCAATATTCAATATTATCTTTATTATTTCTTTTGTCAAGCTATGTAATAAGAGATTGCATTAGGCTCTCTGAAAGGTTATACCCAACCTCTTAACTTCATCGCCTCAACAACCCTCTGGACTGCAACAAAGTATGCAGCCAGCCTTTGATGGACTTTCTTCTCCTTATAAAGTGCATAGACATCATTAAAGGCTTTTGTCATCTTCTTATCCAGTCTCTCGTGTACCTCTTCTAAGGACCAGTAGTGACCAGTGATGTTCTGGACCCACTCAAAGTAGGAGACTGTAACTCCACCTGCATTGGCTAAGAAGTCGGGAATTACAAACTTACCGCTGTTATGGAGGATCTCATCTGCCTCGGGAGTAGTTGGTCCATTAGCGAGTTCTAAAATGATTTTTGCCTTTATTCGGGGTGCATTATCTTTGGTTATAACGTCTTCAATAGCTGCGGGAATAAGTATATCAACCGGAAGCTCGAGTAGCTCCTTATTTCCTTCTGCTCCTTTACCGAGAAATTTCGACCCAGGTAAATCTTTCGGTACAATTCCTGGTTTTTTCATATTTTTTGAGATTGTATTATAATCAAAACCATCCTCACAATATATAGCTCCTTCAATATCACCTATACCTATAACTTTTGCTCCAAACATCTCATTAACCAATTTATGGGCGAACGAACCCACATTACCGTACCCCTGAATAGCAACTTTAGCATTTTTGAGCTCTATACCCATCAGTTTTGCGGCTTCTCTCAAAACATACATACCACCCCTTGCGGTAGCATCGAGTCTGCCAAGTGACCCACCGAGAGGAATGGGCTTACCAGTAATTACGCCCGGCGTATTATAGCCTCTCAGTTTGGAGAATTCATCCATCATCCATGCCATAATTTGAGGATTCGTATTTACATCGGGTGCTGGAATATCCTTTTCAGGACCAATAAACTCGCCCAGAGCACGAATATAGCCCCTTGAGAGCATTTCAAGTTCTCTCTTGGACATTTCTTCAGGATTACAGATTACACCACCTTTAGCACCACCATAGGGTAAATCTAATAACGATGTTTTCCATGTCATCCATGCAGCAAGTGCTCTCACGGTGTCTATGGTCTCCTCGGGATGGAATCTTATCCCTCCCTTTGTGGGACCTCTGGCATCATTATACTGAACCCTGAAACCTTTGAAGACTTTTACCTCTCCTGAGTCCATTTTAACAGGAATTAGAACATGTAGCTCCCGCATAGGTTCACGGAGTAGGGAATGGGTAGCAGGGTCTAATTTTAGATACTCTGCAGCCTCATCAAGCTGCGCCTGGGCTATCTTAAAGGGATTGAGTTGTTCCATTATACCTCCTATATGCAAAATAAAGAATCAAATTCCATGATTTGGGCAACCTCAAATAAGTTATGCGCTTCCATTTATTAAAAATATAAGAGTCAAAATTTTGTCAACTTTCGTTAATTTAAATTTGTATAAAAGATATTTTATTGTACAAATTTTGACCTTAAAAACGTGACAAATTCAATACAATTTATCTTCTGGATGGCAACTTTTTGCACAAATTTTGTACCAAGTTGTGCAACAGCTGGCACATTTACCAAATTCGTAATTCTTGACATTTATCGAAAAGCACCCAATTTATAGGATGCAACCTAACGAGGTACGTACATCCTTTATACAATTTTTCCGTGACCGTGGTCATGTAGTTGTACCTTCGGCACCTCTTGTACCGAAGAGGGATCCCACATTACTTTTTACGAGTGCGGGTATGGTGCAGTTTAAGCCATATTTTGAGGGTAGGGTCACACCCCCCTATAAGCGTGCCGTCAGTATACAGAAATGTTTACGTGTATCGGATCTTGAACGTGTGGGTGATTCGCCCATACATCATACGTTCTTCGAGATGCCGGGTAACTTCTCATTCGGTGATTATTTTAAACAAGAAGCGCTCGCTTGGGCATGGGAGTACGTGACGAAGGAGTTGGGGCTATCGCCTGATAACCTTTATGTGTCGGTATTCAAGGGTGACGATGAAGCCTACCACATATGGCGTACGATAGGGGTACCTGATAGCAGGATATCAAGGCGTGGAGAGGATGAAAACTTCTGGAAGTTGAAATCTGGAATATAGTTTTCAACCAGTATTTTCAACATGAGGATGGCACCCGTGTACCACTTGACCAGAAGGGTATAGACACGGGGTTGGGGTTTGAGCGTGTAGTGATGATATTGGAAAATAAGGGGGCAACTTTCGAAACCTCGCTATTCACTGGGATAATACAGGCCGTAGAGGAGACCGTAGGTAAAGGATACGAGGATGACGTGAAGTCTTTCAGAATAATAGCGGATCATATTCGTGCGTTGGTGTTCACGGTAACAGAGGGTGTATTCCCCAGCAACGAAGGTAGGGGCTATGTAGTGCGTCGCCTAATACGACGTGCGGTATGGGCAGGTTATAACTTGGGGGTTAAAGAGCCATTCCTGTATAGATTGATAGGTGCGGTTATAAATAGTTTGAAAGAAGCATATCCTGA
>NMUJ01000037.1 GCA_002256535.1 Caldifarciminota bacterium 4484_18 | reverse complement strand
TCCTCATCATATGGCACAAATTGTGGTATTTCCTCAATGGTTACCTCAGGTGGCGCTTTCTCATAGCCAGTAAATTCGGTCTCCTCAATTGTCTCCTGTTCTACTTCTTCCTCTGTTTCTGCAGCCACCGGTATTTTAGGCTTAGGTGGCGGTGGTGGTGTCGCCAGCTGTTGTAACTGCGGTGGCAACATCTCTGTACGTACAACCTCGGGTGCTTTTATTCTGATCTCCCTCTTCTTAGGTGGTGGACTATAAATTGCTGCTACAATAAACCCTATGAGTGCAATAACTACACCTACCTTCAACAATATGGGGGCGTACCGCTTAAGGTCGCGTTCCATCCACTACCCTCCTTTTTCTTTAATTGTGGCAAAATTCACCTTAAGTGCACGTGCCTCCTGCAATTTATTAAATATATCCGCAAGTATACCATATTTTGTGTTTTTGTCCATCTCGATGGAAACTATAAGGTTGGGATTTATGCGAACCTTACGTTCCATCAACACATAAACTGCATCTATTGTCACTATTTTATCATTTATACAGATTACACCATCCTTATCCACCCATATATGTGCAATATCGCGCTGTGGTAACCTCGTAGCAGCTTTCGCTTTCGGCAATATAACACCACGTAACCCACGTTCAGCACGAAATACCGTGGTCAACATAAAGAATATAATAAGCAGGAATGCTATGTCACCCATACCGACTGTGGGAATATATGGAGCCCGGCCACCCCTTCTTCCGATAATCCTTGTACCACCTGTAACACGTTCTTCACGCATCATCCTCCCCTTCTTGGTGGTGCAAACGCTATACGTTTAGCATTGGCCAACTTTAGTTCATCAAATACCTTTATAACCTTTTCGTATGGGCAGCGGTGATCCACATATAACGAAAATATGATTTTGGGATTCTCTTTCAGCAGCTGTTCAGCGAACTCCCGTATGCGATCAACTGGCACCTCTATATCTTTGATCTTCACCTGTCCCCTCGCATTAACATAAACCTCTGCAATATTCTCGCTCTTAACACGTACCTCTTCACCCTTCTCGGGTAACACCAGCCTCAACCCATGTTCATGCATGAACACCGTAGTAAGTAGAAAAAATATGATAAGCTGGAACGCAATATCCGCCATACCCGGGGTAGATATTTCCCCTACCACTATTTCGCGCTTCTTTTTGACCACCCTCATGGTTGCTCCTCGACCAAAAATTTGATCAGGTCGAGGCTTGTAAGCTCCATCTTATGTGCGTAGTTGTTACCCTGTGACGAGAAGAACACATGGAACGCCAATGTGGGGAATGCTATACTCAATCCAAACGCAGTAGTAATTAACGCCTCTTTTATACCGGATGCTACAAGGGTAGGTTCAACCTCTCCCGCTATTGCAACTGCACCAAACGCATGTATCATACCCGATACTGTACCCAAAAACCCTATAACAGGTGCAACACTTGCAACCGCTGCCAACACCGGTAACCCACGATCTACGAAGACCAACTCTTCCGTAGCGGCACGACTGAGTGCCTCTTCGAGCGCTGTTTTATCAGCCCCTTTCTCTTTGTAAGCTTCCAGCCCTGCCTTCAATACCTTAACAAGTGGTGCACGGTACCGCTTACAATGGTCGATAGCTGCATCTACACCTTTTTCTTTCACCAACCGCTTTATCTCAGCTAACACCCTATCCGCATTCACACGTGCCAGCAAGAAACTTATGAACCTCTCGATAATATAAGCAGCACCTATCAACGCCGCAGTAAGTAATGGGTACATGTAGACACCACCTTCTTTCATAAAACTTACGAAGGTTGAAGTTACGCCTGCCACTTTGACCTCCTTTTTAGTTTTAAAATTAACCGCTTTCGTATGAGGTCAACCCTCAGCATATCCACTTTTATCCCCTGTGTTCATAAAGCTTAAGAAATTCGCCCACAAGATAAAACGATCCTGTAACCAACACCAGATCCGTAGCATCTACCAACCTATTAAGCTTCCCTATAGCGGTGACGAGCTCCGTCTGTTCGCCGGTCACCCCTCTTGCGGTGAAGATCTTTGCTACTTTAGCTGGTGACATTGCTCGCGGATGATCAATTGGCACCCAATACGCATAATACACATGAGGTGCAAGTATTGCAGCAATACCATCCACATCCTTATCACGCATCACACTAAATATGAGGAATAACCTCTTGTACGGTATGATACGATTTATTGTATCCATCAGCGCCTTTATTGAACATGTGTTATGTGCACCATCAACTATATACCATGGGGCATGTTGTAATATCTCGACCCTACCACGTAACTTCACACATTCTATACCGGCTTTGATTTGCTCCTTGGGTATACCCAGCATCTGTGCTGCTTTTATTGCCAGCATCGCATTCAACACCTGATGTCCACCCAACAGTGGTACAAAGTAGTCTTCACCATCCAGTTGAAAGTATGTACCTTGGAGTGTCAACTCCACTTTTTTGATACCCGCAGTTGACAGCTCTATAGGGTTGGCACCTTTGAGCTTTGCCACATGCTCTATAACCTCTCTGACTTCAGGCTTCTGTGCCCCATATATAACATATGCACCTTGTTTGATGATACCCGCTTTCTCACGTGCTATCTGGAACAACGAACGCCCCAATATATGAGTATGATCATAATCTATGTTCGTGATAACTGCTATCTTCGCATCCACCACATTTGTTGCATCTAACCTACCACCCAGCCCCACCTCCAGCACACTATATTTCGTACTTTTATTCGCAAAGTACATGAAGGCCATCGTGGTTAATAACTCAAACACCGTACGTCGGTTGGTAACAATTGGCTTAATAGTATCCATAAGGTGGGCAAAATCCTCCCCCGATATGTGTCTATTTTCAAACTGTATACGTTCACGTACATCCATAATGTGGGGTGACATGTATAGGCCTACAGATTCACGTATAATGTAGCTTAACATAGTAGCTACTGAACCCTTACCTTTAGTACCTGCAACCACGATGGGGGTGCCAATTTTCTCGTGTGGGTTACCGAGATACTTAAGAAAGTTACGAAACGAAAACAACGACTGTCGATATGGACGTACCTCTTTTTCAAAATCCTTAAACCCATAGAGGAAGTCGAGTGCCTCCTCGAATTTCATTTATAGCCCAACTTATAATCAGACGGTATAACACAGATTGTGTGCACATTTTTGAGCGTAAAAACGTGTTCTTTTCGGTAGGATTTGAGTGACACAAGTGATAACCCCTCATCCCCGTATAATAGTATCCATAGGGAATCAGGTAAAAATACACCTCCATCTACACTTAACGGTAGCGACTTCAGCTCAACATCCCCCTTTGTATCCCATATCATCACCTTCTCCGTACCTATTATCAACAATTTATGTGAATCTATTGATGGCTTCACCTCCTTGATAGTTGTTGACAATACATAATCACCCGCAATCCGATCTTCAAGCATATCGAGGACCAGCAATTTCCCCTCACTCGACCACACATAAAGCTTGGTACCATCTGGTAGCATCGCCAACCCATCATATTCACCAATCCACATATTTTGCCATTTATCCTCTATTAATCGCCACACGTAAAGTGTGTTGCCTCCCAACACGTACAGTTTACTCCCATATGGGGTAACATACATATCATGCACCCCACTTAAAGCAGGTGATGCAGTAACCTGTAATTCCGGTGTAATTATGTAAACCCCTTCGCTATCGAGTACATATAGTCTGTTTGTTAATTCATCACGCATAAGCTTCATCCCACCTTCGATGGGCAACTTTTTTGTACGCTCAACATTCCTTATTGAATATCGGCTCAATACCCACACATCTGGCGGCTGCACAAGTATATCTATGAAATCATCACGCCACTTCATGAGTCCCGTCACCCCTGTGCTATCCCATCGATAAAGCGAATCACCCATCACATAGAGTGTGTTATGCTTCCATCGCATTTTAGTCACCTCAAACCCCAACCTCAGCGTATCCACGTGTGGTGGTACCAAATTCACCACATACGTGATACTATCACTACATGCCACAACTTTTATCTTTTGTAATTCAACCTCACCCAGGATATGCGTCAGCATGGTCATCAACTCTATAAATACACAAGGGTTCATCGTAGCAGTTCGACCATCTCACGTGTGGCTTGCTCCATCCCCACAATAAGTGCACGTGCAACTATACTATGGCCAATACTTAGCTCCTCGATTTCGGCAATCTCACGCAACTTCACCACATTACAATAGTGTAGCCCATGCCCTGCATGTATCTCAAGCCCTATAGTTTTGCCGAATCTGGCCGCTGATTTAAGCTTATCAAACGCACCCGGCTTATTCTCCGAGTAATGTGCGGTATTGAGTTCAACCGCATCCGCACCAAAAGCTTTGGCCTTCTCAAGTACAGTGGGGTTGGGTTCAACAAAAAGTGTCACCTTTATACCTTTAGCCTTAAACTCAGGTATAACCTCCTTCAGTTGTGCTTCTGTCTTAAATACATTGAGCCCACCCTCAGTGGTCACCTCACCCGGCCGTTCTGGCACCAGACATACGGAATGTGGCCGTTTTTGTAGTATAAACTCCACGATGTCAGGTGCCATGGATAGCTCCACATTTAGGGGTAGATCGACCTCTTTCAGTAATCTTTCGATATCGGTCTCTTTAATATGACGTCGATCTATCCTCAAATGTACCGTAATACCGTATGCACCACCACGTTCGACACAATTTGCAACCTCGATGATATCAGGATATGGGGTTTGCCTTAACTCCCTCACAGTAGCGGTATGATCGATATTTACGCTCAATCGTACCATGTCACCTCCTGTAGCATAATATAATACACCAGGTTGCGGGTTGTTCAACCTATAACTTGACATTTGTGAGATAAACTTTATCTCTCTTTCGAATAAGGAGGTATCATGTATCGTGTAGGTATAGCTCTTATGTTGGTCACATCCTCACTATATGGGGTACATAATCTGCAGCTCAATGGTGTAACGTATCTCGTTATCCCTATTGGTACACCT
>NMUJ01000036.1 GCA_002256535.1 Caldifarciminota bacterium 4484_18 | reverse complement strand
TATGGTACATACGCAATCGCTGGTATACAGTATCGTTACGAGTCGTTCCCCCTACCTGTAGTTTACAAGATAGGTGTATCCGGCAATATATTCAAGAATCTGCTTATCGGTTTGGAGATGGACAAACCCTCCGACAACGTGGAGATATTCAAACTTGGCCTCGAATGTAAGCCATTACCGGTGATAGCATTACGTGCGGGGTATAGGGTGAACGCCAAACCCCCTGGTAGCACTGGTATCTCGTTTGGTGGTGGCTTCAATATTGATTGGCGTGGTAGCAGGCTTATTCTCAATTATGCGTTTACTGAATTGGGCTACATAGGTTATGTACATAGGATGAGTATAAGTTTTGGCTTATGAACGGTAACAAATTGCCCTCACATATTAAACGCATATCGTTCGCCTTATGTGTGATATTGACCTTCGGCTGTGGTAGAAAGTACCCCATACCACCCGAATCCCAGTATGGTATGCCACCCGAAGAATCGTACGTATTGGTGGACGAATGGCCTGACGATAACTCCTACGAGTTGCACGATATCATGGATGTGATTGTCGGTAAGGATGGCTTCATATACGTGGTGACAGCCAATAATCTATATAAACTATTCGAAAATGGCCAACTCGATAGGATATTAGTGACTGGGTTCAGTAGTGCTGCTGCAGTGGATCAGGATATACTTCGCCACATCTATGTAGTGGATGATGAGATTGTCAAAATGTTCGATCGTACCGGCAGCTTATTGTATAGTTTCGAGGACACCACCCTCGTAACACCCTCAGGTATCGCATCCGATGGTGAAACAATCTTCATATCCGATATGTACAGAAATTTGGTATTATCTTACGACTCCAGTGGCACCATAGTGGATACAGTAGCATCATACGGTGCAGGTATCCTAAACGTCGCTGCCCCACACGATCTATGTATATGGTATGATAGGATTTTCGTTGTATCCACCGCACATAACTGGGTGGAAGCTATCACCATAGATACACCACGAGCTAATCTGTTGCATCTTGGTGGTACCACACATGATGGCGATACATTACCGGGTTACTTTATTAACCCTGTCGATGTAGCGGTCGATGATTCCGGTTACGTATACGTAGCGGATGCCGGTAATTCAAGGATACAGAAGTTCGACCGCTACGGTAACTTTGTTATCGAAGTGGAGCTAACCGATACACCGATCAGTGTAGCTTGTTCACATGACGGCAAAACCTTATACGTAGGGTTTAACAATAGGATAGAAAAATACCGTAGACCCGAACGGCCATCGCAACCACAATGAATAGGCTAACATTAATGCTGGTTTTGCTACCTATAATATTACCAGCAAAGACAGATTACACGAAGTACACTACTGTCGGTAACGTCGTGCTTACAGTGACAAACTTCGGTATGCTCGGTACGGGGTTCAGAATATGGGATCCTGAAACAGGTGACCCCCAACCCTCATGTGAATACCCCGCCGGTACACGTACTGAACACCTCTACCGTGCAGGCCTATGGGTGGGTGCTATCTCACCGATTGGCATATCTGTAACCACAGGTGTAAGTGATGCCACCACCATAACACCGGGCTCAAGTGAAGGGTTTGAATTCTATCCCACACGCGATCCCGATGATGTGGTCATAGAGAAGTCCATACTGATGACCTCACCTTACTATGCACCTGATGCGATATCGGAACAGGATTTCTACGCTACATATTACGACACCACATCTATAGTACATCATACACCGTTGGGCCTCAAGGTGCACCAAATCTCACACGTATGGTCGTATTCTTACATAGACGATGTTGTCATCCTACGATTTATCATCCAAAACATCAGCCAGTACGATCTCGAGAGCCTTTACGTAGGTATGTACGCCGAACTTGTATCAGGTAATAGAGATTTTTGGGGTGACGATTTCAACACCACACCATTCTTCCAACACAAACGCCTTTACTACAACGATACGCTATATCTCATGTATGAGCATAACGATGGCTATGACTTTATGGCTAAGGGGATATTCGGTATAAGCTTGTTAGGTATCCAAATAGATACAGTCGAGGTACCACTCGATAGCCTTACCGTATCGTTTAACTGGTGGACGTGGCGTGACATGCAAGGTAGTGTATCAGATTCCTTACGCTATACGATAATGACAAACGGTCACCGTGACCCTGACGTGGACGACAGATATGTGATAGAGAACGGCTATCCCGATCCAATACCATTGCTGTCGGCTGGCCCTATCCACTATTTAAATCGCGGTGACTCCATCTGTGTAACGTTTGCATTCGCGGGTGGTATGACGGAGGCCGAGTTACTGCAAAACGTAGGTTGGGCCAAACGCGCTTACGAATCACATTATATTCTACCGGCACCACCGCCATCACCCAGACTTGTAGCGATACCGGGGTCACGTCAGGTAACCCTATACTTTGACAATTCACCCGAGTTTGCACACGACCCTGCACCACCACACTTACGTGATTTCGAAGGTTACAGAATATACCGAAGCGAAACGGGGTTGGCAGATCCATCCGAATGGACGTTACTTCATCAGTTTGATAAAACACCCGCCGATACCATACAGGATGTAGATCACTCCATGGGGTTCAACACCGGTATGCCAGAAATCGAACAAGAAGGTCCATACAAAGGGTGGTACAAGATAACCGATACCGGTGTAAAGAATGGATTCAAGTATTACTACTCAGTAACCTCCTACGATGTGGGTAACCCAGAGATAGGGCTACCATCACTCGAATCCTCACTACGTCAGAACATGGTAGAGGTTATACCCGGTACACCACCAACATCCGCCCCTGACATAGAGGTAGGCGTATATCCAAACCCCTACAAGGTACAATCTATGTGGGATACAGGTATACCTACGGGTAGGGTTATAAGGTTCTATAACCTACCTGCACATGCTACAATTTACATATACAATCTCGCCGGTGAGCTGGTTAAGACTATCGAACACGAGGACGAATCCACCGGCGAATGTGTATGGAACCTCATCACCGATGGTATGCAGGAAGCTGCTACCGGGTTGTACATATTCTGTGTGAAAGATCACGATACAGGTAAAATTAAAACAGGTAAGTTTTTGATAATAAAATGATAAGAAGGTGCTCGATTGCATTACTTATAGCAATCGTTACGATAGGGTGTGAGAGGGAACCCCCATCTATTACTGTAACGAATATACCACCTGATACCCATATCTTTGTCGAAGGTATAGTGGATACCGTGCCAGCACGTCAGATCATACACTGGTGGGGTAACGATCCCGATGGCTGGGTAGTCGGTTATCACTACAATTGGGATAACTCCCCCGATACTGTGTTTACGACTGCTACGTGTGATACCTTCGTGTTAAGTGCAGAAGATACCGTAAACCTACATATCCTAAGAGTATGGGCAGAAGACAACGACGGTGCTATCGATACAACACCGGCTGAACTCATAATCCCCGTAAAGAATAGTCCACCCACCGTGAGCTTCAAGTATGGTAGTTTACCCGCTGATACTACATTCCCCGTAGCTACTTTCTATCTTGAAGCACATGACATAGATGGTGACGAAAGTGTAGCCGGCTTCTATTATAAGTTAGATACGGATACGATGTTGAGGTTCACACCAAGCGATACCCCCTACGTGACTCTCAGAGATATTGAACCCGGTCAACGTACCTTCACCGTATGGGCGGTTGATATATCAAATGCGAGATCGGACTCCATAACCCACACGTGGTGGGTTAAACCCGTGCTGTCAGATTTACTCGTAGTGGACGACGACAATGACAACCAAGCTGATAGGTTCTATCTCGATGCACTCGAATCTATGGGTTACACCCCTAACATGTGGAGGGTTGAAGATGGGTTACCATACTCACCGATAGATGTTGATATCATCATAAACGAGTTGGGGGTTGACAAAATCCTCTGGTATACTGGGAAAGACATATCACATCTGTCGGAGGCACAGAAATCAATCGAACGCTATCTGGACTCAGGTAAAAAGCTACTACTGATAAGTCCTGCCACGCTTAATGCATTTTATGACCCAGAAATACCATCACCGTTCCCATATGATTACTTAGGTGTAGACACCGCCACTGTTGTATGGGATAAGCTGATACCTGCAGGTGCAATAATACAACGTGCTACAAACGTAACAGGCTACCCCGACAGCTTGAAGGTATCCACATTTTTGTCGCGGTTTGATGCGTTTGAAGCCCAACCGGAGGCTGAAATTATCTACAGGTTACCGGAATCCGGTCTGTGGGAAGGCACCCCCGGGGTTGCGGTCAGATACCCAGCAGATAACCCAATTGTGATATTCTTCTCTATGCCATTACATAGGTTGGATGGGTTCAACAATGCCATCGATGTGATAAACTACATATTTGAACATGAATTTGTGGAGTAACAAAATTATCAAATTTTATATGAACCAATAAGGAGGGTCCATGTACAGAGTGTATTTAGTGAGCTTTGTGATAGCTGCCACAGTAGCTGGTATGACGGTAAGTGTGGGTATGGCACAACCCATAGAGACCACCATCTACACGATACAGTCGGAGAGGGATTCACTCACACAGACCTCGCTATGGGTGGATTCCGTGGTACAGGTTGCTGGTATAGTTACGTGTGACTATGGGGTTACTGGTGGCTATAACTTTTTCCTCGAGATGAAGCAGGGTGGTCCATGGAGTGGCATAATGGTGTATGTACCACTATCGCCGGCAGGTTGTTTCGAAGTTGATGTTGGTGATTCACTCATCATCGTCGGTACAGTACTCGAATACTTTGATAACACAGAGCTAAGGATTGACGATACTGCACAGGTTGAACGCTGTGGTACCACAAGCTTACCACCAGTTGTGGTTATCTCGGCAGCACACCTGGATACGAGCTTGTCTTCATCACTGTACGAATATCAGCCAGATTCAGCTGAAGCCTACGAAGGTGTCTTAGTGCAGATTCGTAATGCATTTGTAACCGATACCATGGATGCAAATGGCAACTGGGAGATATCCGACGG
>NMUJ01000035.1 GCA_002256535.1 Caldifarciminota bacterium 4484_18 | reverse complement strand
GGTGACACCTGCGTCTTTACATGTGCTTGTGTGATACTGGGTAGGATTTTGAACTCATGTTCATGCTTCAGCGGTAACGAAGTGATATCTATATTGGTAATCTCCGCCTGTGGTGGTGGTTCTGTCCTGAGCAGGGTTATGAACTTCTCTATCTTGGAGGGAGCACCCTCCACTTCGATTATCACACCTGTTGATGTATTAGCTACCCAACCCACAAGCCCCAATCGTGTCGCGTACCGATATACGAGTGGACGAAACCCCACCCCCTGCACACGCCCGGTAACTGTTAGCCGTATGCGATGGATGAGCTCGTCATGCTCCTTGTAACGTACAGGTTTTATCTCCATTGTTATAAAATACGTGGAAGCGGCAACTCGCAACCTGATATGAGATCAACCTAAAGGACATAAAGGATGTTATATTAGCGCGAAACTCGATAAGTAACAACAAATATTATTAAAGCTATCATTAAAGCACCTAAGCAAGATTCAATAGCTGCTAACAATTGTGGCATGTGGCCAACTGCGAGATTAGGCTGAATATTTGCATACCCCAGGCTTGTAAAAGTTATGACACTGTAATATAAATAATCGAAAACGTCGGGAGGCATAGTTTTCCCATTTACAATTTTTACTATTCCTGTTGTTACCCAGAAAAGAAAAGAAAAAGCTAGAACTGTAATTGCTGAAGCTATAAGTGGTCTTCGAATTTCCACCCCATAACCGGTTAGAAGTTTGAGAATTAAAAACTCAAATAGCCATGATCTGAGCCAGTTGAGCGGTCCTTTTCCTTTCAAAAGCTTCCTTCGCACTTCCCCCCTTCTATAATGTACTTTCAAAGCCTCTTCTATCCTTCCGTTCTGAATATAGAAGTAGTATAAGTTATTGTAAACTTCATGGGAAGCTTCATAAAGGCTTACCCTATTATTCCTATTGTACAGAAAATCTTTATCCTTGGCTAAATTTTTAAGCTTTTCGGTTAGCCCTTTATCTTCAATTTCTTCAACCGGATATTTGTTTTTTCTACCCTCAGCAAGTCTAACAATACGATTAGATTTATTATCAAAGATAACAACCCTGTCTTCCTCGTTGACATAGTACACAAGCCCTTTCTCAAGGAGTTTCAAGGCAACGTCTTTATTTTTTCTTGCAACTTTATTAAAATCAAAAATAAAGAATTTAGAACTTGAGAAACAATCTCCAACAATCTCGTTTATCTCCTTTTCACCAATTTTTGCATTCCTGAGTGTTTTTGTCTCATCAAGGTAAGAGAGGTATAAGTTCGCAAATCTCAAATCTGCCTCATCTAAAACTGTTTTTGAATCCGTTCTTGCCAAAAGAAGATTTGCTCCTTGTAAATTTGCTGCTGTAAGATCTGCCCCTTGCAAATTTACTCCTGTAAGGTTTGCCTCTCGTAAATCTGCTTTTTCAAACTGTGCTCCTTGTAAATCCGCTCCTGTAAGATCTGCCTCTCGTAGATCTCCTTCTACAAATTTCGCATTTTCTAAATTTGCATTTTCGAAGCTTACTCTTCGTAGTTTTGCCTTCATAAACCTCGCTTTTTGTAAATCCGCGCTTGTAAACTTTGCTTCTTGTAGATCTGCCTCTTCTAGGTTTGCTCCTCTTAATTTTGCTTGCCAGAAAAATGCCCTTTGCAAATTTGCCATAGTAAGGTCTGCCTTTTGTAAATCTGCCCATACAAGCTTCGCATTTTCTAAATTTGCACGCCACATATATGCCCCTCGCAGATCTGTCGCTGTAAGGTTTGCTCCTCGTAAATTTACCTGCTCAAGGCGCGCTCTTCGTAAATTTGCTCCTTCCAAGTTCGCTGCTTCCAAATTTGCATATGTAAGGTCTACCCCTTGTAGATCCCCTCCTGTAAGATCTGCTTTTTTAAAATAAACACCGATGATTTTCCTTTCCTTTAACTTTTCCAGTTTTTTATCATCAGGCTTCTTTCCATCTTCGGGTATGTGCCAGTAACAATAACCCTTACCTGGAAGGGCATTCAAAGGACACCTCCATGTTCCATATGCATATTTGCATCTGGACATCATTACTCTCTTTTATTTAAGCCATCGTTTTAACATTCTCAATAATGTTATGCTATTGCTTCCAATAATAAAAATATAAAAAGTATGAAGGCAGCAATATGTATTAATATTGTGGGTTCACACTAATGGGTGGTTGTGTGATCTCGCAATTATCGATACATAAATGTGAAGATAAAATTCAAACGATATCTCACCCCCTACAAACCAATAATCTCTCTGTATACATAGCCGAAGCATAGCATTTGGGGTGGTATGCTGTCCACCTATCTCAAATAGACGAGCTTCTTACAGTGGTTACACTACCACAGGTTCGTATGCACGAGCTACGCCGGTACGCTCGAACACGGAGATAGAAACCGTCACACAATGCAGTATTAAGCTCAACAGAGGGGTCATGACCGAATTTCACTTCTTATCTTATAAGCGGTTACCTGATGTGTATCAGCTTACTCGTACAACGTGTATGTAATCCACGAGCTTGTAGCTTTAGCTCACATAAGTATATACCCTGGGTGACTTTTTGCCCAACATCGTTATCAGCATGCCACTCAACCGAATAGTAGCCAGCTGATAGCTCATCATCCACTAACGTACGTATTAACCTACCTGTTATATCGTATATGCTTAACGTTACGTGTGGTTTGTCACAACCATCCACCTGCGGTATGGCAAACTTTATACATGTACGTGAGGTGAACGGATTCGGCCAGCTATGGTAAAGCATAAGCTTATCGGGTAACGTAGGCGTTTCAGCAACCCCCATTGTGTATATTACAAGACTATCTACCGATACATTACCCGCATAATCTGCTACCTGCATAACTATGTGATGTATACCCACATGTAAGCTCTCGTCAGGCGTATACGTAAGCGTATTGGCAGTATTGTCGTAAGTAAGTTGCCACCAATAAACATTCACCGTATCTAAGGTTAACGTTGCAGTTGACAGGTCTATACCTGTACCGCTATCAGTTACCATAATGATAATTTCTGGCATAAATCCAGTTGTATCGTAATTTTGTGGACTTATAAACTCAATATCTGGTGGAATAGAATCTTCAACTATTGTGAATTGCCAAATATCTGACCAACCCAATCCCACACCACAGTTTGTCCTTCTAACACGCCAGTAATACGTACCCAATGTCAACGGTGAACCAATCACATACTCTGTATCATACACTATTGTATTAAGCAATGTATCAGAAAACATTGAATCCATCGCTACCTGTAGCTGATACTGCCAGCCAGTTACGGTGTCAGACCAGCAAAGTGCGGGACGTGAGGTGATGATTTGTGCTCCATCCAATGGTGCAATTAACTCCACAGGTGGTATACTCGGTAACTGTTCAACAGCCCTGAACACCGCATATACACCGGAATATGGTAGATTAGCAATTACTGATGAAGCTTCCACATTCAGTTCAGATGGCACATAAATCCAACTTGAATCATTTATATTAAACCAAAACATGCCCAGGTTCCCTTCTTCTATATCTTCTAATGGCACGTTTAATGTTATTGAGTTCGGCAGTTGATCGTATCCATTGAACTCAACATGATACATGCTGCTTAACAATTCTAAGCTGTCCGGATGTGGCATTGTATCTCCTAAAATGCCCACGTAGAGTGTAACCGATGTATCAAACGCATTCATTGGTATTGCGAGCTCTGTACCATCCAGCATAAAGATGTCATGCTCTAATCCTTTCATAACAACTATTGTATCAAGGTTGTTGGACTTACCCCCTGTACGTGCTGGCACACGTTGTATGTTGCCTTTGTCCGATACTACATACCAGTACATTGTGGATGGCTCACTCTGCCAACGTTCATAATCATACACCCATGGTGCGTCACTAACTGATGTAATACTATCCCAACCGTGCCACACATCTTTAAACGGCCCCAACTCCAAAAACAATAGCCATTCAACATTATAAGATGTATTAGCCAATACGTAATCGTTCACCGTAACAGTGACGCTTGTAGGTAAAAAGTCACGATACTTATGTGGAAAGTTAGACCATATTCTTTTATCGACCGCATTTAGGTACCACGTAAGTACTGTGCGATTGTCAACCTCCGTAACATGTGCACCATCTGCTGAGATAATATCCGCAGGTGTGATACCTTCCGGGAATCTTGCCACAAGCACTGCACGATCGTACTGGTATGGTGCAAACGATGTGTATGCAGCCCAATCCACACTTAACTCCCTATATCCATAATCATTTATGGTCGGTCTATGGCATACGAGACATGCACTGTGAAATAGGTCGCTGTATACACTTTCCAGTTCCTCGTAGTAATCGATATAGGATTGGCCAAATTCCATCTGCGGAAATATCAATTGCAACAACGTCAACCCATGATATAGTAATGTTTCGTCATCTGTAAAACACGACGGTGGTGCAACTGTCACACCCATATCCTCTAATTCGAACGCTGGCGGTTCGACTGTAAGTTCATCATGTGGTTTGACTTCAAAATCTATCCAGCAACTGTCCAAGCGCTCATCTTCACTGAAAAGATGTGGTATGATAAGTACGACTTTAGCAGACCATTCACCTACATCAGGTAATTGCAGAAACCCATGTGGTGGTATAAGATCGACATCCAAATAAGAATATGCATTTGGCTCGATGTACTCCTTTGGTGATGCATCGAAGTATCCCATTGTATGATGTTCCATACCATATGGATCAATATATTCGGTGACTACCAATTGTACGCACTTAGTTTCGTCTGATGGGTTGAAAATGATATATCTGTAAACCAGCCCAACAACTAGCTACATAAGTATAACCTCCTGATACGTAAACACCATATGCATAGTCAGGTGTATCGTAGTAGCCTACCTCTACCGGATTCTCGGGATCACTCATATCTGTGACTCGTAAACTACGAGCATCATAATCGGCTACATAAGCGTAATCCCCTGATACGTAAACATCAAGTGCAGAGCCAGGTGTATCGTAGTAGCCAACTTCTTCAGGAGATGTCGGATCACTAACATCTATAACTCGTAAACCAGCATACCAAGCAGCTACATAAGCGTAGTCACCTGATACGTAAACATCCCATGCATAGTCAGGTGTATCGTAGTAGCCTACCTCTTCTGGGTTGCTGGGATCACTTATATCTATAACTCGTAGACCAGCCCAATCATCAGCTACATAAGCGTAACCTCCTGATACGTAAACACCAAGTGCCCAGCCAGGGGTATTGTAATAGCCTACCTCTACTGGATTCTGGGGATCACTTATATCTATAACTTGTAAACCAGAATCTTCATCAGCTACATAAGCGTAACCTCCTGATACGTAAACATCATATGTACAGCCAGGTGTATCGTAGTGACCTACCTCTACTGGATTGCTGGGATCATTTACATCTATAACCCGTAAACCAGCATAACCAGCAGCTACATAAGCGTAACCTCCTGATATGTAAACATCAACTGCATAGCCAGGTGTATCGTAGTAGCCTACTTCTACGGGATTCTGGGGATCACTTACATCTATAACTCGTAAACCAGCCTCACCATCAGCTACATAAGCGTAATCACCTGATACGTAAACACCACGTGCACAGCCAGGTGTATCGTAACTACCCACAAATCGTACATTTAGTGAATCAAATCCCGCCTTGGAATACGTGGCTATGAACTCTTCATTCATAGATCGCTGCTGTGTCATCCACTCCATCGGCTTATCTGCTTCGAACATCGGATGGGTTAAAACCACAAAACTAAAAGCTACCATTAACCACACTTTACCCCCTTCGTTATTAAGATATTAAAATAAAGGTGCAAATATTATAGACAATGTCAACTTATATCATGCGGTAATGTCTACTCGCTTATTCTTAAAACACCTGCACCCTTGATTTTACCCTGTTTAAGCAATACCAGCGCTTGGTTGGCTTCTTCCAGCTTAAACTCTTGAACCTCTGGCCTTATCGGTATCTCCGCGCGGCTAATGGTAGGAACTCTTCTGCATCACTTCGCGTTACGTTAGCTACACTTTTGACCTCCTTCTCCTGCCATATATGTGTGGCATAATCCAACCTCAACAACACTTCCTTATCGTGTTCCTCCTTACGTATGGCGTTGATGACCAACCTACCCCCTTTCTGTAACACACGTAGCGCTTCAACCACTGGTGTCCATACCGGAGTGGTATCGATTGCACAGTCAAGCTTCTCCGGTGGTGTATCACCGGTAGCACCCACCCAATCCGCACCCAACCTCTTAGCCAGCTCCTGATGGTGCTTCTGCCCAGGTCTCGTAAATACGAACACCCTGGTGTTTGGATATTTATGTTTGACTATCTGTATAACAATATGTGCTGAAGCACCAAACCCGTACAAGCCCAGCACCTGACCATCACACAACCCAGTAAGCCTCAACGCCCT